>CAYRVG010000056.1:0-23198 GCA_964427765.1 uncultured Candidatus Cloacimonadota bacterium | reverse complement strand
CCCCAGACTAAACTGAGCTTTGACATGACCTCGCTCCGCCGCCAAACGATATAACCTTACAGCTTCTTTCTTGTCTCTGGAAACACCATTCCCCTTGGCATAGCAAAAACCAAGATTATACTGAACTATAACATCTCGTTGTTTTGCAGCAAGATGATAATATTTACAGCCTCACCCACATCTTTAATCACGCCTGCTCCATAATAATAACAGACGCCTAGATTACATTGTGATTTAGCATGACCCTGTTTAGCCGCCATACTCCACAATCGCGCGGCTTCTTTATCATCCTTCACCACGCCCTCGCCCGTGGCATACATATAGCCAAGATTGCATTGCGCATTTGCATTTCCCTGCTGCGCAGCAAGACGATACCATCTCGCTGCTTGATATTTGTTTTTTGAAACACCAATTCCATATAAATAGCAATTTCCTAACTCGTTCAGTGCATACTGGTCGCCTGATTCAGCTCTTTCCAACAGTTCATCAAGCATATTATACCTCCTTTGGTCAAAAAATATCTTTTCCTGCCAATGAAAGTTTTGTCAAGCGATAAATCCAAAATTTTTTTCCGGAAAAGCCATTTTTTTCCCACTTTTTCCCAAAAAACCGCTAAGCGTAACCCACTATATATGGAGGGATATATTCCCATTGACGGTCCCGCTCACAATTGGCTGACCTCTCGCTGAGTAAACGCTGAAGCGGCGGGAACTCAGGCGGTTGTGGGCAGGATGTGGAGTTGAGAGTTAAGAGCTTATAAAATGTATAATGTACAATGTAGAATGTAGAAATGGAACGCGGATGACGCTGATGGTTATGATCATCGCTGATATGAAAAACAAGGTTACACCCTTTCACCTTTCCACCCTTCCACGATGAAAAAAAACAGAGAAATAGAGGGACGGAGAGAAAAAGAGAAAGAGAGAAATGAATAATGAAAAAATGGAACGCGGATGACACTGATGGTCATGATCATCGCTGATCATTGGAGTGGTGGTTAGGAAGAGTGAAAACGCCTGTCATCCCGGACGCCAGGGTGAAAGTGGGCTGGCGCTTTGGCAAGCGTCGGTAAGTGGTTACACCCTTCCACATTTTGAACCAAAGATCCTTGTCATCCCTTGTATCCTGTTCATCCCTGATCTATGTAAAGATCCTGTCTATCATGCCATCAAGTGATCAGAGTTCAATTTTTTCCTGTGGTTTTCCGTCTTTTTCTTTGTTTTCCCGCGTTACCCATTGTGTCGACCGAGATCAATATCCTTGCCAAGCGGTCCAGATCGCTTATTTTGTATGATATCTGGGGGAAATATCGTCAATTGATAAGTATTCCCCAAGATTCTAGAATAATTTTTGCATTATATATTCTTTCCAGTTAGAATATTCTCATCCAAGGAAGTGACAATGGCGATAAAGATCAACGAAGTTCAGAACCGCAAAGACATGAAGGATTTCATTTTTCTGCCCGAAAAGTTGAATGCCGGGCGCAAGGGCTGGGTGCCGCCTTTTTATTCCGACGACAAGTGGGTCCTCGACCCCCAAAAAAATCCCGCCCATTCATATTGCGAAAGCGTTTATATCCTCGCCCGTGACGGGAGGGAACCCGTGGGCAGGGTCGCCGGGATCATCAACCACCGTTACAATGATTACGTGGGCAAACACACGGCTCGCTTCGGTTTCTTTGAATGCGCGCAAAATTTTGACGTCCTCAAGGCCATGATCGAATATCTGGAAAACTGGGCCCGGGAAAAGGACATGAATAGGATGGTCGGCCCGATGGGCTTCACGGAGGAAGATCCGCTCGGCTTCATCTTTGAGGGCTATGATGAGACCCCCAGCCTGGCCTGCTACCAGAACGAGCCCTGGATGAACGAATACATGCAAAGGCTTGGATACGGCAAGGAACTTGATTATTTCGTCTACAAGCTCGATATAGACACCGCGATGACGGATATCTACCGCAAGCTTTTCGAGCGGGCGAGCCGCAGCACAGCTTTCAAACTTGTCGAATTCAAGAACAAGAAGCAACTTAAACCATATGTGAAGCCGATCTTTGAATTGATGAACGAAAGCTTCGATGAGATCTACGGCTATTCACCCCTGGACGAGGCCGATGTGGAAATGCTCGCTGCGCGTTACATGCCCCTGCTCGATCCCCGCTTCGTAAAAATCGCCGTCACCCCGGAAAACAAACCCGTGGGCTTCATGGTCTCCATCCCCAACATGGCTCCCGGCATCATCAAAGCCCGGGGCAGACTCTTCCCTTTCGGCATATTCCACCTTTTGAGCGCGGCGAAGAACTCCAAACAGCTGGACAATTACCTCGGTGCGGTCAAAAAGGAATTCAGGTCCAAGGGTGTGGACATCCTGGTCGGCTATGCCCAGCTAAGTTCCGCTCGTGACGCGGGATTTGAATTCATGGACAGCCACCACGAGATGGAGGACAACCTCAAAATGCGCGCCGAGATGGAACGCTCCGGCGCTGAGATCTACAAGAAATTCCGGGTCTATCAAAAGGAATTGTGAGCAGGATCACATACTGATGGGAATCAAACACCACAGAAGCCAGGGATGAAGCATCGTTTCCTTTTTTGCATGGTGCTCGCGGCCGTGCTCATTGCCATCATCTTCGCCTCCCTGGTCTTCGCCGCCAAAGCCAATACCAATGATGGAGTGCCGCCCGTCTTTTTCATCTGGGCCTTTTCAGCCCTGGGCATCGCGGCCATTGTCCTTTACCTGCTGATCGGGCTGGCCAGGGATTTTAGCAATATCACCAGCGACCTGAAAAAACTTCTGGAACTGAGCCTGGTTGATCCAGCAGGCAGAGGTTGTTGCCTGGATGGATGCCAGCGCCGGTAGGGTTTTGCTTAGTTATTGATGATGGGCTTTTTCTCCTTGTCCTTGTAGCTTTTGGTGGCGATCATGATCAGGTCCACCAGCCAGCCTATGCCAAATACTCCGCCTGTGAGAAGATAGAGAATTCCCAGGCCGATGTGCCCGGAATAGAATCTGTGGATACCCAGTCCGCCCAGGAATATGCACAGCAGCAAAGTCGTGAGCCAGCTTTTTTCACTGGCGGCTATTTCCTGACCGTTGTTTTGGGTGTTTTGAAAGTTGACATTGTTGTTTTCCATTTTTTCCTCTTGTTTTATCATTGCGCTTTTTCATGATGCACGATCCAAAACATCCTTAGTTTTGGCTGTAAAACCTGGTGGTGGGATAGGCCAGGTTGATGTCAGGGTGCTCCGCGAAACGTTCCAATATGCTTTCCCACATATGTTCTGCGCTTCCTCTACGCTGGCGGATCATGGTCAGGTAACGGATGGTGAGCAAAACGCCGCTGTTTTCCACCGAGGTATAGACCTTGGGTGTGAGGGTCCGGTAATAGATGAAGAACTTCCGGGATATCTCAATTATTTCCCGCTCAGCCTTTTCCGTGGTTTCAAGGGAGAATCTGGAGGCGATCTCTTCCAGAATCCCCTTGGCTTTCTTCCAATCGCTCTCAAAGGTGATCAGCACGGGGATCTCGTTCCAGATATACCTGAAACCGCTGTCGTAATTGCTGAGCGGATTGTTTAGGATCATCCCGTTGGGGATGTGGATCATTCTGCCCGTGCTCTGGTCCGCCTGCACCCAGTTATTGATCTCCAGGATGGTGAATTCAAAGGGGCGGATATCTATCACGTCCCCGGAATGTTCGCCGATCTGGATGCGATTGCCGGTCTCGAAAGGCTTTCGCCAGATGATGAAGAGCCAGCCGGCGAGGTTGGCAAAGATGTCACGCAGGGCGATGGCCAGACCGGCACCTACCAAACCGAGGAAGGTGGTTATGGAACTCATGCCCTCGAACCAGACCCTGCCAACCAGGATGATCCCCAGAAACACTGTTGCATAGGTAACGGACTTCCTGGTGTTGAACCTGGATTTGGGATCCTTGATATGCTTTAAAAGCAGCCAGGTGGAAAGCTACTTCACAAGTATCAGAACAAGAATTATCAGAACCGAATATACTATCTTGGTGACCAGTTGGTTATCCGGATCCAGGCCGACGTATCGGAGTATCTCCATGTTTTTCCCTTTGTTGCTAGTTTGTGGAATTTAAAAGCAAAATAGCTTATGCTGCGGATGTTGTCAATGATAATCACAGGCAGACACAAATGGCGGTGCTGTCAATCCTTATTTCTATTGACAAAATACGGGATGTCAAATAATGTTACAAGATGGCCGGGAATTACTGCCGGCACAGATGAACGTAAAAAATCTGGAGATGATATGAAGATCCTCATCACAGGCGGCGCCGGATTCATCGGCTCCCACCTGGCGGAACAGCTCCTTAAAGAAGGACACCAGGTCAGCATCGTGGACAACCTCTCCACCGGAAAGCTGGAGAACATCGAAACCTTTAAGGACAACAAGAATTTCCACTACACCATCGGCAGCGTGCTGAACCGTGAACTCCTGGAAAAACTAATGTCCGGGGTCAACCAGGTGTACCACCTCGCCGCGGCCGTGGGGGTAAAATACATCATTGAAAATCCCCTGCTCTCACTCAAGACGAATATCGTTGGAACGGACAATATCCTGGAGCTGGCCAACAAGCACAAGGCAAAGGTTCTGATCGCCTCCACCTCGGAGATCTATGGCAAAAGCGAACAAGTGCCTTTCGCCGAGAGTGATGACCGCCTGCTCGGCTCAACCCACATCAGCCGTTGGGGATACAGCTGCAGCAAGGCGGTTGACGAATTCCTGGCCCTGGCTTACCATCGCGAGAAGAAGCTTCCGGTGGTGATAGTACGTTGTTTCAACACCGTGGGACCGCGCCAGACGGGGCAGTATGGAATGGTTCTGCCCAAGTTTATCAAAGCGGCGCTTCTGGACCAGCCCCTGATAGTTTACGGCTCAGGAAAACAGACCCGTTGCTTTGCCGACGTCTCGGACGTTGTGGGCGCATTTATCAAACTGATGAACACTCCCAGCTGCCAGGGGGAGATCTTCAACGTGGGAACCACCGAATCCATCTCCATCGAGGACCTGGCCCACAAGGTGAAGGAAATGTGCTCCAGCAAGTCCCGGGTCGAGCACATGAGCTATGAGGAGGCTTTCGAAGAGGGCTTTGAAGATATGATGAACCGCATGCCCTCTCTGGACAAGATCAAGGAATACATCGATTATGAACCCAAATACGTGCTTGACGACATTATCCAGCGGATGATTGAGTACTATGAAAAATAAGCTTGTCCTGATCCTGTCACTCCTCTGCCTGGGGTCATTCATCGCTGCCCAGATCAATCCCAATTTGGGCTCGCAGATCTATATATCCGTTAACGTGACCGGTTACGTGTCAAATCCTGGAACATACCAGATGACACCACTGAACCGGGTCGCGGACGCTCTGAAGATGAGCGGGGGAACCCTGCCCAAAACAGTGATCCCTGAAGAACTTGATCCTCAGCAGGCTCTGCAGGCGGTCCAGGATTCACTGATGGAAAATAACCAGGCGCTGCGAACCGTGGAATTGATCCGCGGCGGCCAGAGCACGATATGCGACCTGATGGATTTTCTGCGCAACGGCAACCTGGAACAGAATCCCCTGCTTCGGGACGGGGATGTGATCCGGGTCTCACCCGTCAGCGAATCGGTCTCGATCACGGGCGAAGTCTATATGCCTGGGGAATATGAATACGTGGAAGGCGACATGCTCGCTGATATCCTCTATCTTGCCCAGGGCTTGAAACCAGGAGCAGACCTCATCGGCGTCAATATCTACCGCTACCGCGAGAATGGAACGGACTTCGATATCCATATGGTGGACCTGAAAAAGCAAAACGCAGAGGATATCCCGCTGCAAGCTTTTGACCGCGTGATAATCGCCAAAGATTCCGAACTACGCCGCGACTGGAAGATCACGGTTGAAGGAAATGTGAAGGCCCCGGGCGAATACCTCATCGGCAGTGACACAACACTTTATGACATCCTTTTGCTCTGCGGCGGGCCAAGCTCCCGCGGTGATTTGCGCAATGCCATTTTCGCGAACAGCAATTACATGCTGGGAACGGATCCTGAATTTCAAAGGCTGAAAATGATGGGCATGACCCAGATGACCACCCTTGAGTATCATTATATGCGCAACAAGCTGAGACAGTTCCCGGGGAAATACAGTGTTGAGGTTGCCGAAACCTGGGATTCCGGAGGAGAGAGGGGAAACCCCGTCCTGCGTGATGGGGATTACCTTTACGTGCCGGAATTCATGGACATGGTGGAGGTCAGCGGTCAGGTTGTCAATCCCGGCTTCGTCCCCTGGGTGGAAGGAAAGGACTGGAGCTATTACATCGAGGCTGCGGGTGGCTACACAAATAATAAACGCTGGCAGGGCACGCGCATAATCAGCTTTGACAGCGGCAACTGGCTCAAACCGGACAAAGATGTTCCGATAAATCCGGGAGACACCGTTTTTGTGGCCGAAAAGACCGATCGTGATCTCTGGACGGATGTGAAAGACGTGTTGATAATAGTCTCCGAAATGGTCACGATCTTCCTGGGCGTCAGGGCGATAACCGCGAATTAAAGGAGTAATTTTTGATGAAAGTACCGATGCTGGACCTGCACGCGCAATACGAACCGCTTATGCCCGCCATTCGCGAAGCTTTGGAGAAGGTATTTGCCTCCCATCATTATATCATGGGTGCTCAGGTGAAAGAACTGGAGGAAAAGATCTCCGGCTATCTGGGGATCAGGCACGCCATCGGCTGTGCCTCGGGAACGGATGCCCTCGTTATGGCGATACAAGCCCTGGATATTGGCGAAGGCGACGAGGTTATCACCACACCGTTTTCTTTTTTCGCCACCGCTTCATCGATCTGGCGCAATAATGCCACGCCCCGCCTCACAGACATTGATCCCCAGACATTCAACCTCGACCCCGCCAGGATCGAGGCCGCCATAACGCCGCGCACCAAGGCCATCCTGCCCGTGCACCTCTTCGGCCAATCCTGCGACATGACACGCATCATGGAAATAGCCCAGAAACACGGCCTCAAGGTGATCGAGGACAATGCACAGGGCATCGGCTGCACCTGGAGAAACAAAGTCACCTGCTCCTTCGGGGATATCGGCACGCTTTCCTTCTTCCCCAGCAAAAACCTCGGCGCCATGGGCGACGCGGGCATGTGCCTCACCAATTCCGATGACCTCGCCGCCAGGCTGCGCCAGTTAAGGGTGCATGGCGAAAATCCCAGGTATTATCACAAATATGTGGGCCTGAACAGCCGCCTGGACACGCTGCAGGCGGCGGTGCTCGGCGTCAAGCTGGATTATCTGGCCGGATGGAGTAAAGACAGGCGGGACAACGCGGAATTTTACAATGAATGCCTCAAGGGCATCCCGCAGATCCGGACGCCTTATATTGCCCCGGAGGCGGTATCCATATATAACCAGTACACCCTTGTCTGCGAGGAACGCGACGCGCTGATGCAGCATCTTCAGCAAAGGGAAATCGGTTGCGCGGTCTATTATCCCCTGCCCCTGCACCTGCAGGAGTGCTTTGCCGGGCTCGGCTACCAGAAAGGCGAGCTTCCGGTGGCGGAAAGCCTGGCGGATCAGGTGCTTTCCATTCCCATCTATCCGGAGCTTACACCCGGGCAGAAACTCTACGTCTGCAATTCAATCCGGGAATTCTATGAAGGAAGCGGAACATGAATCTGATAGTCTGTATCAAACAGGTGCCGGACACCACCGAGATCAAAATTGACCCCGTCACCAACACCCTCATCCGCGAAGGCGTGGAAAGCATCCTGAATCCCTTCGACACCTACGCGATCGAGGAAGCCGTACGCTTGAAGGAGCAATACGAAGGCAAGGTGATCGTCATCAGCATGGGACCGCCGCAGTGCGAGCACACCTTGCGCGAGGCTGTTTCCTTGGGAGCCGACGAGATGATACTGCTGACCGACAGGCGCTTTGCCGGAGCCGACACCTGGGCCACGAGCCTGACCCTGGCAGCGGCGATCCGTAAGATCGGTGACTATGATCTCATCCTCACGGGCCAACAGGCGATCGATGGCGATACAGCCCAGGTGGGGCCGGGCATAGCGGCGCATCTGGACATCCCGCAGACCTGTTTCGTTCGGCGCATTGAGGAAATCGCTCCAACAAGCATTATCCTCCAGAGATTGATGGAGGACGGTTATGACCGTGTCCGGGTCCAGCTGCCGGCAGTTATCTCCGTCGTAAAGGAGATAAACACGCCCCGTTTGCCTTCCCTCCGGGGAAAACGCAATGCCAGGACCGCCGCACTGACAACCTGGAATGCTGATGACCTTGGCCTGGATGAGAATGAAGTGGGACTGAACGGTTCGCCCACGCAGGTGGTGAGCATTTTCACTCCGAAACTCGACAAACACACCGAAAAATTCGAGGGTGAGCCCGAAGAAGCGGCGGACCTGATCTTAAGGCGCCTCTCTGAAATAACGCGGGGGAAATGACCTATGCTGCAATATCCAAACATCGATCCCGTGATGGTCAGCTTTTCCCTCTTCGGAAACGAGTTTTCCATCCGCTGGTACGGCTTCTTTTATGTCCTCAGTTTCATTCTGGGCTATATCTTTTACCGGCATATGCTCAAGATCAAGGGCGTGAAAATCAGCCGGGAGCAGTATGAAGGGATCATCTTCTCGATTATGCTGGGCGTGATCCTGGGCGGCAGGCTGGGCTATGTGATCTTTTACAATCTGCATTATTACCTGCTGCATCCCCTGGAGATATTTTATATCTGGGAAGGGGGGATGTCCTTCCACGGCGGCGCCCTGGGCGTCATCATCGCGGGATACATCTATCTCAAGCGGCAAAAGCTGAGGTTCTTTCCCCTCGCGGACGCGGCAATGCCGCTCGTCGCGATCGGTTTGGGGCTCGGCCGGTTGGGAAACTTCATCAACGCTGAGCTTTGGGGGATCGGGACCTCGCTGCCCTGGGGCATGGTCTTTCCGGGGGCCGGGCCTGAGCCGCGTCATCCCACCCAGCTTTACGAGATGTTTTTGGAAGGAGTGGTCCTCTTTGTGGTTTGTTTCATCCTGCTGAAGAAATGCAAGCGGGATGGGGTCGTATTCTGGAGTTTTATCGGGCTCTATGGTGTCTTCCGCTTCCTGGTGGAATTCGTGCGTGTGCCCGATGACCTCGAACTTTACCGTAACTACGGCTATTTTATGGGTTTCATGACCGTCGGCCAGCTCCTCAGCGCTTTGATGGTCATTGCCGCCGCGGCAGGTTTATGGGTTGTATACCGCAGGAGAAGGAGCCTGGGCAATGAAAGTTAATATCCCATTCATCGCCGTCCTGCTTGCTGTAATGATCCTGGCCAGTTCCTGCGCCAGTTTCCGGCCCCTGGACAAAGCCTCGCTCCTCAAGGCAGAACTGGAAAAATGGGAAAATTTTTCCTCGGACGGAATCTTTCAGGCAAGCCATGAAGGCTTCACCCTGCGCAAGATTTATATTCTGAACAAAACTAAGGATGAGCTGCGGCTGGATGTGGTGGACGGAGGCGTTTTCGGGATCAACCCCAATCCCCTGATCTCTGTTTACCTGGGAGATTATCTTGCCATTACATCACCCACAATGCCCCAGTTGGAAGTGTTTGCCGCCCTGCTGCCCGATCCTGGCGACTACCTGAAACCCCTGGGCAGGCCGGATTCCCTTTTTGCTGCTCATGGCAGAGAGATCATGGACACGGGCAAACTCGCCTTGGAAGGCATCGAACTGGCTTTCTCGGAAAATATGCAATTGGATAATCTCACCAAACCAGGATCGGGAATAAGGATGGATATCTCATATACAAAACACGGGATCCCGGACAAGGTCAGAATCGTGATGGACGAAAACACCTCACTGGAACTGCTGGTGGATAATATCAGTTATGGCAAGGCCGAATTGGAAACGCTTCCACCCAATGAGGACCAGCGCGGTATGGAAGAATTGATCAGATACCTTGAGGGTATGTTCCCAAATTTCAAAGGCGAGGAGCAATGATCAGCCGCTATTGCCTGCCGGAAATGGAACGCATCTGGACCCAGCAGAACCGCTATGAATGCTGGCTGGAAGTGGAACTTGCCGCCTGCCACGCCATGCATGAACTGGGAATCATCCCCACAGCGGATTGGGAGGTTATCTCCGAAAAAGCGGATTTTGACTCGGAGCGGATCGTGGAGATCGAAGCCGAGACCAGGCACGACGTTATTGCCTTCCTCACCAACGTGGCGGAATATGTGGGCGAACCGGCCCGCTGGATCCATTTTGGCCTGACCTCATCAGACGTCCTGGATACCGCCACAGCCCTGCAAATGAAACAGGCGGGGGAGATCATCCTCACCGAATTGCACCGCCTGGCTGAGATCCTCAAACTCAAGGCGCGGGAACACCGCAAAACCCTTTGCATGGGCAGGTCCCACGGCATTCACGCCGAGCCGACCAGTTTCGGGCTCAAATTCGCCCTCTGGTACGACGAAACCCGGCGCGGCATCAAGCGCCTGCAGGAAGCGATAGACACCGTTTCCGTCGGCCAGTTCAGCGGCGCCGTGGGTAACTATGCCCATATCGATCCCCGGGTGGAGCAGCTTGCCTGCAAATATCTCGACCTCACGCCGGTCAATGTTTCCACCCAGGTGATACAACGGGACAGGCACGCCTTTTTCCTCTCGGTTCTGGCTTTGATCGGAACCCTGATCGAAAAGATCGCCCTGGAGATCCGCCATCTCCAGCGCACAGAAGTGGGAGAAGCCGCGGAAAGTTTTGGCAGCGGCCAGAAAGGCTCTTCCGCCATGCCCCACAAACGCAACCCGATCACCAGCGAACAGCTTTGCGGCCTGGCGCGCTTGCTGAGGTCAAACAGCCATGCCGCCATGGAGAACAACGCCCTCTGGCATGAGCGTGATATATCCCATTCCAGCGTGGAACGGGTAATTTTCCCGGATAACTGCATTCTCACCCATTACATGCTCGCCAAATGCTGCAATCTTGTGGACAATCTTGTTGTTTATCCGGAAAATATGCAGGCAAATCTGGAGCTTACCAACGGTCTGGTTTTTTCCCAGGCCCTGCTCCTGCACCTTGTCCAGAAAGGTGTATCACGCGATGAAGCATATCGGATGGTGCAATCCAAGGCCATGGAATGCCTGGACACCGGTCAGCCATTTATCGACCTCATCCTCGCGGACAGCCGGATCACGTCACTGCTCCCGGAAAGGGTCATCAAAGACATTTTCGATTATGACAGGTATTTACGCAATGTGAATGCCATCCTGGAACGTTGCGGCATCATCTGAGCCGCATCCAATATCCCAAGACCATGGGGAGGTTAAACATGAAGAAGCTTCTGATAATCGCAATGGCGCTAGCGCTGCTGCTTCCGGTAGCCCTGGCCGCCAAGACCTACAACATTGAAGGTTATTGGTACAATGCCGAAAAAACCAGCAAGATCAAGATATTCAAGACCACGGCGGGGAGTTACGCCGGCAAGATCGTCTGGCTGAAAGAACCAAACGATGACAAGGGCAATCCCAAGGTGGACCTTGAAAACCCCGATCCGGAGCTGAGATCACGCCCCCTGCTGGACATGGTCATCATACGGGGCCTGGCTGAAAAAGGCAAAAACAAATACGCCAACGGGACAATTTACGATCCCAAATCCGGAAACACATACTCCAGCAAGGCAGAACTGACAAGCCCCAACGTCCTTAAACTCAGGGGTTACATCGGAATATCGCTGATGGGGCGCACGGAAACCTGGACCCGCACAACTGAGTGAGCTGAACATAATTTTTTATAACCTGACCGATTTTGGCTGATGATATAAATTTTCCGTCAGCTTGAGGGGGAGATATGCCGGTTAAAACAGACAAATACTTGTTATCCGAGGGGGATTCACTCCGCAAGATCAAATACGCGCAGATCCGCAAACAAATTCCCGCCCTCATCCTGATCGCCATTGCACTTGCGCTGAACGCGATTTTCCCCGGCAATAACCTGTATGCCTGGGCTCTCGCGCTGGCCCTGGCCGGCATTGCCTGGTACCTCTTCATCGGATTATGCCACCGCTACAAACAACGGATCCCCCTGCCTCCGGAGCGCGGCCTGCTGAGCCCCATACAGGGCAGGATCAGCTCTATCCGCCGTAGTGAAGATATCACTACTCTCAATATCCGCAAAATTCTGCTGGATAGCGTGGAGATCCGCTGCCCGCATGACACCTGCCGGCTTGAGGATGAAAACCTTTATCAGGAAAGCGATTCCGGCCGGATCTCCTATCGCTTCAGTTTCCGCAACATCCGGTGGTTCAAAGACGCTGAATTTTCTGCCGGCAATATCATTGGTATGGTCACGGGTTCCGGCTCATGCACTGTTTCCTTGCCTGGCAATCCGGGGCTCACTGTGAGGGAAAAGGATTCCGTGGACGCGGGTGATCCTTTGATCGAGGATCTCGGGGAAGGCTCATCCGGGAATGAAACCGAACGTATCATCGAAGTTATGCCCGATATCGGAACAGAGGAGGATAAAATATGAGAGATACCAAATTGGTTTATTTATTGATTGCTTTGATCCTGGTATCCCTTGGTGCACTGGGCTGTGCGGGTATCCTGGGATGCGGGGTGGAGTATGAAATGGTGGAGGAACGGGATATCAATGAGGCATCCGGAATAGCCTCCAGCCTGAAAACACCCGGCCTGCTTTATACACACAACGATTCCGGTGGCAAAAACGTGGTCTACGTCCTGAACAAACTGGGCCTGATGCCTGCCAGGATAGTTTTGGAAGGTGTCAGGAACAGGGATTGGGAGGATATAGCCGTGGCCCGGCATCCCAAAACCGGAGTATCGCACGTTTACCTCGGCGATATCGGTGATAACTTAGCCCAATACAGCTCCTGCACTATCTATCGTTTTGCCGAGCCCGCGATAACTGATACCCTCATCAGGGTCAAGGAGATCGAAAAGATCGAGTTCGCTTATGAAGATGGCCCGCGCGACGCCGAAGCAATGTTCGTGGACCCCCGCAGCGGGGATATCTTCATCATCAGCAAGCGGGAGAAAAACTCAGGGATCTACGAGATCCCCTATCCCCAGTCCACAACTCTGCTCAATGTGGCCAAACGCGTGGGCAGCCTTCCCTATAATTGGGTTACGGCGGCGGACATCTGCCCTTCCGGCAAGTATATCCTCGTCAAGACCTATTCCGCCATCAACCGCTATACGAGAGGCTCTGGCAAGAGCATCTGTGAAGCCCTGGATGGAAAATGCAAATCAATGAAATATAAACTTGAGGAACAGGGCGAGGCTGTAGCCTGGGACCACCGGGGCAGGGGATATTTCACCCTCAGCGAGAGGCTCGGGACCACACCCGTAGATCTTTATTATTACAAATAAAAGGCTCTGAACGGGAGATATCTGGTTCCAATTTGCCATTCCTGAGCGTGGGTTTGAATGAATCTATTATGGCCTGGCAGGCTCTTTTTTCATATTTAGTGGATACATAATTTGTTCCCCAAGATGTCACACTTGGATTTGAAACGCCCGCCACATATACCCACCACCGTTTGAGCAATCGTCTGGCGGACGTTTGGTTAGCGCGTGGCCAGGCAACCGGGGATAACGGGGGAAAGGGCATGCTTCCCCCCTCGTTATCAAAGAGAGCCGGAGCCAACTAATTGAACTTGGAAGTGATATCCTTCAAACCGGGAAGCTTGAAAACCTTGAATTGGTCGGCGCGCATGTCCGCATCGGATTCCATTTCCACCTGCCCCTTGTAGGCGCTGAAATACTCCTCATTATTGAGCATGTGCTCCAGCAAGTCGGGATGCACGACGATGCGCAGTTTGCTGTTTTTGACAAAGTATTCGGAGCGGTTCAACCAGCGGTGGATGCGCATGAGCATGGTATCGCGGGAAACGACCCTGCCGCTCCCGTTGCAAAGGGGGCAGGGATCGGAAAAATTGGCGATCAGAGAGGCGCGCATGCGTTTGCGGGTAACCTCCACAAGGCCGAGCTCGGTGAAGCTATACACCTTGTTCTTGGCGCGGTCACGCTTGAGGCCTTTGCGCAGGGTGTCCAGGACCTCCTGTTTATTCTGTTCGCTAACCATGTCTATAAAATCGATGACGATGACCCCGCTGAGGTCGCGCAGCCTGATCTGGCGGGCAACTTCCGCGGCGGCTTCAACGTTTGTCTTCTTGATGGTTTCCTCGTAGTGGGATTTCCCGGTGAAGCTGCCCGTGTTGATATCGATGGCCCACAGGGCCTCGGTCTGCTCGATCTTGATGTTGCCTCCGCTGGGGAGATAGATCCGGGAATGGAAAACGGTCTCTATCTTTTTCTCGATCCCCCAGGCGTCGAATATGGGTGAATCTTCCTTGTAGATCTCCACGTTATCGATCAGTTCGGGTGAAAATTCCTCCAGCTGGGAAATGATGCTCCGCGCGAATGCCTTGTCGTCGATCACGAGGCGGTCCACGTTCTCGCCGAAGAGGTCGCGGATAAGATAGTTCTCCAGGGCGTTCTCCTCAAATACGCAGACCGGGCCCTTGGCATGCTTGATCTGCTTTTCCGTGAGTTTCCAGGTCTTGGCCAGGGCGTTGTATTCCCTGCGAAAATCATCATCGTCACAACCCTCGGCCTCCGTGCGGACGATCAGGCCGTGGCTGGGATCCTTGATGGAATTGAGGATGTTGCGGATGCGGCTGCGCTCATTCTGGTTGTAGATCTTGCGGGAAATGGCGATCTTGTGTTTGTTGGGGAAAAGCACCAGGTATTTCCCGGGGATGGAGATCTGGCCGGTGAGGCGCGCGCCCTTGGAGCCGATGGGCCCTTTATGGATCTGCACGACGATCTCCTGGCCGGATTTGAGCAGATTACCGATCTGGGAGGAATCCTTGGGATTGACGCGTGGCCTTTGTTTGTCGCTCTCAAAGATATCCAGAAAATCAAGCACGATATCCGAATAGTGCAAAAACGCCGTGCGCTCCAGGCCGATCTCGACAAAAGCCGCGCCCATGCCGGGCAGGACATCCTTCACGAAGCCTTTGTAGATGTTGCCAACGATGTTCTGCTTGTCTTTCTTTTCCACAAAGAGTTCCACCAGACGGTTATCCTCCAGCACGGCGACGCGTTTTTCCAGGGGATGCACGTTGACGATTATCTCTGTGTTGAATTTATCTTTTCTCATTATTAAATATCCTTTGTTATCCTATCTGTACGGGTAAAGAGGTCAGTCGATCCCGTGGGGGCAGAAATAAAGCCACTGCCCGGTGGCAAGGGTTTTCTCAATGTATTCGGTCAGGCGTTCATCCGGGAGTTTTTGCTGGTGGGAAATCAGATCCGAGGCTATCTGAAAGAAATCCTGATCTTTGAATAGTTCCCAGAAATTGATCTTCTCGGGGTATTGCTTGACGCTGTAACCGGTTATTCCGGCGAGGCTGGCTGCTTTTTCCACGGCCATCTCCAATCCGCCCACCTCATCAACAAGTTTGAGCGCCTGGGCGTCCGCGGCACTGAACACGCGTCCCTCGGAAACGGCGTCTATTTCATCCGGTCCGATGTTTCTGGCTTCCATAACGCGCTGGCGGAATTCGGCGTAAACGCTTTCGGAATTACGCTTCAGAGATTCCAGAAGCTTCTCGTCCTGTTTCTCAAAGATGCTGCCGAAATCGGCGTATGTGCCATAACTGAGGGTCTGGCTGTCGATACCCAGCTTGTTGCCCAGTTCCTCCGCCTCGGGCAGGACCATGACCACGCCAATGGAGCCGGTGATCGTGTGGGGATCCGCGATGATATGGTCCCCCGCGCAGCTGATGTAATAACCGCCGGAGGCAGCCATTCCGCCCATGGAGACCACGACCGGGATCTGCATCTTGTTTATCCTCTGATAGATGAGCTCGGATTCCGTGGCGGAGCCTCCGGGGCTGTTCACGCGCAAGACCACGGCTTTGACGCCGGTGTCTTTTTCGATCGCGTCCAGGATGTCATCAACCTTGCTGGCGCTGATGAAAGGATTCGCCGTGAAACCCTGTGAGGGCATGATGCTGCCGCTCAGGTTCACAACGGCGATCTTGGTGCCCATGAGGGGGACTTTATCCGAACCCTTGTAGTTATTCACGGAACGGCAGTTGTTTTCCGTCAAACCCTTTTGGGACTCAAGGTCCTCCCAGGTAAGGGTTTCGTCGATCAGGCCGTAATCGATGGCCTGTTGGGCGTTGATGATCAGATCCGGCCGGTTTTCGTAAACATCGGTCACCAGACTGGAATCCAGATCCCTGAATCTGGCGATATCGGCTCTCAGCAGGTCGTACCTGCTTTTCAGCACCTTGCGCAGGTTTTCCTCCGTGCCGGGGCTGAGCTCGGTCTGGGTATAGGGTTCTCCGGCACCTTTGTAATCCCCGGATTGCATCACGTGCATCTTGATGCCGAGTTTTTTCAGGGCTTCACTGTAAAAGAGGACATTTGCGGATACTCCTTCCAGGATCAAACCTCCGGAGGCAGTGGGATCCATGTAGATCTCATCCGCCATTGAGCAAAGCAGGTAGTCCTGTTGTGCCAGGACCACGCCGTGGGCGATCACGGGTTTGTTCGTGGCCTTGAAATCCTGAAGGGCCGAGGCAATCTCGTTCAGATTCGCGTAGCTTATCCGCGCGACCACCGGTTTCAGGACGATGCCCTGGATCTTTTCGTCATCAGCTGCCTGGCGTATTCTGCGGCAGATATCGTCCACGCTGAGCATGCTGAAACCCATGAAATCGGAGCCACGGATCTCACTGTAATCCGGGATATAACCGCTGGGATCAACAACCAACCAGGAATCGCTGGCTATCTTGTCCTTTGCCGGACTCAGCCCAACGCAGAAACCAACCAAAAATGCCGCCACGAGAATGACTATGATGGAACCGCAGCCAATGAGGATCGCTGAATGTGTTTTCATAAAAATACTCCTATAATATTTTATGGGGAAAGGATGGTTCAAAAAGGGGAATGGCGGAGATGCTGGGATTCGAACCCAGGATACGCGTTTTGCACATATACACGATTTCCAATCGTGCTCCTTCAGCCAGCTCGGACACATCTCCGCGTCTTGGAAAGTTCATTTTTTTAGGACCTCATATTCTGTCAAACAAAAATCAATGCCTGAAGTGGCGAAAGCCGGTGAAGACGAGGCAAATATCATATTCATCGCAGGCATGGATAATTTCCTCATCACCTTTGGAACCGCCAGGTTCGATGATGGCTTTGATCCCATTTTGATGCAATTCTTCAATGGAATCCACAAAAGGGAAAAAGCCGTCTGACGCGCAAACCGCCCCAGCCAGGGCATGCCCGAATTTACGGGCTTTCCAGATGGCAAGATGGATCGCGTCGATGCGGCTGGTCTGGCCGGAGCCCAGGCCCAAGACGCGGTCCTTCCCCGTGAGGGCGATGGAGTTGGAACGCAATAGGGAAACCACCTTCCAGCCAAACTGCATGGCTTTCACCTCACGTGGATCGGGCTGCCGCCTGGAGACGACCTTCCACTGGGCAGGTTGATCGCCAACCAGGTCCCATTCCTGCAGCAAATAGCCGTGGAAGAGGTTTTTTAGCTCCCAGGGTTCACGGGTGCTTTCCAGGGAGTCCTTCTCAAAGCGGATCAGGCGGCGGTTCTTTTTCTTTTTAAGAAAATCCAGCACGCCTTCCTCAAAATCCGGGGCAATGATGATCTCCGTGAAAACCTGGTTTATCTGTTGGGCTGTTTCCAGGTCCAGGCCACGGTTGACGGCCACTATCCCGCCAAAGGGGGATTGGGTGTCCGCGGCAAAGGCCTTCGCGTAGGCTTCCGGCAAAGCGTCCGCGCTGCCTATCCCACAGGGGTTGCAATGCTTGGTGATTACCACGGTGGGTCTTTCAAAAAGCCTGAGAGCCCGCAGAGAGGAATCGATATCCTGCAGATTGTTGAAAGAAAGCTCTTTGCCGTGCAGGACCTCCCAAACCGCTGGATGGGACCTGTAAAAACCTGCTTTTTGATGGGGATTCTCGCCATAGCGCAGCCTGTAATCAAGCCGGCAATTTATCTGATAGCGCTCCGGAGGGTCCGGCATGGGTTTTTCAGCCTCTGTAAGACCCTGGAAATAATCCGCGATGCAGGCGTCATATGCCGAGACGAGCTGGAAAGCCTTCCAAGCCAGTTCCCGGCGATTACCTGCCGGAATTTCCCCGGTCTTGTCCAGGCTTGCGAGCACCGGCTCATAATCGGCCGGGTCTGTCAGGATAATTACGCCGCTGTGGTTTTTGGCCGCGGCCCGGATCAGGGTGGGACCGCCGATGTCGATGTTTTCGATGATCTTCTCAAAGCCGGAATCGGGGTCACGCCGCGTTTTTTCAAAAGGATAAAGGTTCACGGCCACCAGGTCGATACAGCCGATATCCAGATCCTCCAAAGCGGCCATGTGTTCTTCCTTATCGCGGTTGGCGAGGATCCCGGCCTGGATGACGGGGTGCAGGGTCTTTACCCTTCCGTCCAGGATCTCTGGAAAGCCGGTCAGATCGGAGACCTCCACAACTTCAGGACACACCTCGCGCAGGAATTTCGCCGTACCTGAGGTGGAAAGAATGGTAAACCCCATATGCGTCAGTTCCAAGGCGAGATGGTCAATCCCTGTCTTGTCTGAAACGGATATCAGCGCGTATCTTTTCATTCCTCATTTTCCTCATTTTCTGTTTCCAGGGTGTCCGCGATGTCCCGGAGAACCTGAGGGCCGATTATCTTTTCCAGTTTCTTGTTTAATTTGGAATCGCTGTACATTTCCAGGGTCAGGCGCAGGGTTTGTTTCGGCTTTCTCTTATTCGGTGAGGGCTCTTTGCTGTCCTCGATGATCGAGACTATTGCGATCCCGCTCAGGATGATCACCCAGTTGAGGTAGATCCAGAGCAGGAAGATGGGCAGGGCGGAAAGGGCCCCGTATACGGCCTGATAGTTCGTCATCCGGAAGATGTAGGTGTCAAACGCGCTTTTCACCAGAGCCCAGACCAACGCCGTCCAAAAGGCGCCGCGGATGAGGGAACTGCGCCTGATCTTCATGCTCGGCATCAGCATGTACAGAAGAAGCAGCAAAATGAACTGAATGATGAAGGGTGCGATGTAAGTTAACCACCTCAAAAGCGGCATGTCCAGCAGTTTGGATATCAGGGGCAGGGAGGAGCTTGAGAACAGGATTATCATCACGAAAACACCCAGGATGATCGTGCCCAGGAACTTGATTATCTGGCTGAGCAGGTCCTGTTTGTAGTGGAAATCGATCCTCAGGACGCGGTCGAAGGTGTTGCGGATAACGCGGAAGAGGGCGTAGGAAGAAACGATCATCACGATGAAGTTCAGCACGTTGAATCCCGAGCGCCGCTCCAGCATTCCCTCGATCAGGTCGTTCACGGCCAGCGCCGAGGTGGGCATCAGGTTGTTCGATATATATTCGAAGAGCCTGTCCTTGAGGTTTAGGAACGGCAGATCCGGGGCAATGATGAGGATAAACACCACGAAGGGCACAAAACCCATTATGGTGATATAGGTAAGCGACCCCGCCTCCCTCAGCACACGTTCCCGCATGATCCTTTGGTAAAGTTCTGTAAAGAATCTCCAGATATCACCGAGTACTTTTTTGCGCAATCCGGGATCATTTATGTAGCCCCAGATGCCGCCAATATCTTTAAGGGGGGTGCTGAAGAATGCCACGATCGTCTGCAGCAGGTTTTTGAAGATGTTTCCCTTGGGTTTTTTGGGCATTTATTCCTCCCTCAGCGCATCCACGGGGTTCAATTTGCTGGCGCGCATGGCCGGCGCTATGCCAAAGATCAATCCGACCCCGACAGAGACCAGAAGGGCCACCCAGATCATCTGCACGGAGGCGATCACCTGGATCTGCAGATACGAGCCCACGGCGCCGAGGATCGCGTAACCGAGTATGATGCCCAGAACCCCGCCCAGGGCTGTGATCAGGATGGTCTGCACCAGAAACTGCAAAAATATGTCCCGCCGCCTCGCGCCGATGGCGATCCTGACCCCGATCTCGCGCGTGCGTTCCTTAATGGAGGCCAGCATGATGTTCATGATCACTATTCCGCCCACCAAAAGGGAGATCACGGCAATCAGGAAGAATATGGCCGTGAAGATCATGGTGTTCTGCTGCATCTGCTCCATCTGTTCCTGGGCCGAACTTACAGTGAAGATCTTCTTACCCTGTTTCAGGTTCAGGATGATGTCCTCAAGTTTGCGGCGCAGTGCCTTCGCCTCTTCAGGGCTTTTTGCCTCAAGTTCGAGGCTGCCGATCTTTTGGATGGGATCGATCTTGCTCGTGAGGGTCGATAGGGGCACAAACGCCCGCTGGTTCATGTATTCCAGAGGATTATCCGTGAACGCGCTTCCCCCGCCCTGGCTTTGCATGTACTTTCTTTCCATGACGCCGATAACGAGGAGCCTTTGTCCCGCGAAGGTCACGTATTGGCCCAGGGGATCCCGTGAAAAGAAGAGGTTCTTGGCAGTGGTGGAGCCCAGTGCGACTACATTGGTGTGGTTTTCAATATCCAGGTTGCTGATAAATCGCCCTTCTTCCACATCCCAATCCTCGACCTTCACCATGTCCGGATAGACACCCAGCACACTGCAGACATAACCGGCATCCCCATAGGTCATTTCCTGTGGCCGGAGCTGGATCTCGGCATTGATGGCTGCCGCTTCCGGGACAAGCGAACGGATGCTGTTTACCTCCCGCTGCGTGAACGTGGCTTCCCCGCCCTTGCTGAAATCATAAGCCCAGTTCCGGTGCACCGTTATTTTGGTCAGGCCCCCGCGCTCACTCATCCAGTCCATGGTGGATTTGTTCATCCCGTTGACGATCGCCAGAACCACCATGATGCTCATCACACCGAGGATAATACCAATAACGGTGACGATGCTTCGCACCTTGCGGGTGAGAATATCCGAAAGGCCGACCGTTAGTGATTCAGATAGCGATATCGCCATTTTCTATCCTGCCGTCCATAATGCTGATGATGCGGTTTGCCCTCTGTGCCACAGGTTTGTCATGGGTGACGATGATGATCGTGTTTCCCTGCTCGTGCAGGCGGGTGAAAATTTCCAGGATATCGCCCCCGGACTGTGAATCCAGGTTTCCCGTGGGCTCATCCGCCAAAAGGATAGCCGGGTCGTTCACGATCGCCCTGGCAATCGCCACCCTTTGCCTTTGGCCCCCGGAAAGCTCAGCCGGCTTGTGTTTCATTCTGTCGCTCAGGCCAACGATATCTATGATCTGTTTTGCTTTTTGGGTTCGCTCATGGGAACTGGTCCCGGCATACATCAGGGGAAGTTCCACATTTTTCAGCAATGTCATGTGGGGCAGGAGGTTGAAGGACTGAAAAACAAACCCTATCTTGATGTTGCGGATCATGGCCAATGCATTGCTGTTCAGACTGCTTACCAGCTCACCATCCAGATAATATTCACCCTCAGACGGGCTGTCCAGGCAGCCGATGATATGCATCAACGTGCTCTTGCCGCTGCCCGAGGGACCCATTATGGCCACGAATTCCCCCCTGTCTATGCTCAGGTCCACCCCATTTAAAGCGCGGACCTTGACTTTGCCGAGTTCGTAATCCTTGACCAGGTTGCTGGTACGAATAATTTCCGTCATATTTTTATACCTGTTTAATCCATAAATCGATATCTCGCCTTATTGTCAATAAGAAAAAGTCCCGGACGTTTCACGCCGCCCGAATGCTTTTTCCCGGTCGCGCATCCATATCCGAAAATAAAATCTCCCCCTCATATATATATGGATGAGAAAAACGCCCTTTGGCGAAATTTTCCTATTTTTTGATTTTTTTTCTCCTCCCGGTTTTATCAATTAATCAATTAATCAATTCGCCCGCCTTACCACCCCGCTCAGGGCAAATATCCCCTGATCAGCCAAAATATGAACCTAAATGCATGGATATCAGATATATATCCTTATAACTACTAATTCCTACTATATTAGTATATATTATATATAATTACTATATATATCAGATACTTATATCATTATCTCTTCCTTTTGGATCTAATTCTTGAAAAAGGGTGTATAACGCGCGAATTGATTAATTGATTAAATTGAAGCTTGCACGATCTGATCTAAAATGTAGGACTCCGATCCTGCGGAATGTGCCGGCGCCTGCCGCAGCGTCGCCCTGGATCCCGGGCTCCGATCCGGGATTCAGAGGAAACAGAGTTGAAAAAGTGGAAAGTTGAAACACCGTATAAGGGAACGGCATGTGTCATCGCTTGACAAGCTTCTGAGAACCCTTAACAGAAAGCCCCTTGCGGGCGGCACACTCATAGCGAGGGCGGGGAACACGCGCAGCGCTGGGGTCCCCGGCGCACAACTTGTTGGGCGTTGGGGTGATATGGAGCCTCTTGATAAGTGGGGTACAATAAATGAGCCCTTTATGGGCGACACACCCACGCAGGATCGGAATCCTACGCCACGAGAAAACCGGTTTCAACCGGTGCAGGACTACAGGCCCGGGATTCATCCCGGGTATGGACGAATGTTAGGAAACACATTCCCCGGATTCCCCACCCCTCCCCAAACACAGACAAGATCTGTGTTTGGGGAGGGGTGGGGCCAGATAAAACCAAACATCAACTCCCTTGACGCGATGGCTGAAGCCACCGCCTATTGTCCTGCACCCCACCTTCGGCGGGGTTTTCCATCGTATGAGCCGCTTGAGAGGATGGCTAAACGACTGAATTGAAGGCTGATGAGGGCTATTCTCCATTCCGGATTCCCCACAATAAACTGCCGCGCACCTCTCATACTCTCTGCCTTTGGCAATGCTTGGGAACACCAATCGGCACCCACCAGCCATTTCCGGCTGTTGGGTCCCGGCAACTCCGGTTCTACTTAAGCTGAGGAAAAGGGGGGAAGGCGGAGGGGAATGCTGGAGGCAGATCCCATTTCCCAGATTGCCCCGCCACGGTTTAGCCACCCATTGACCACCCGCCGGATCAGCGTTTGGCCAGGCAGTGGCGGGCGATTGACGAACAAGTCGGATAAAAGAAAGGTTGATATGAGGGCCATTGAACCCCCCGGATCGGGAATATGGATAAAAACCTGTTGACAGGATTTCGGGAGCTGATTATTTTGCACATATGTTCATAATAGAGAGGATGAA
>CAYRVG010000055.1:0-40837 GCA_964427765.1 uncultured Candidatus Cloacimonadota bacterium | reverse complement strand
GCCAAGGGGAATGGTGTTTCCAGAGACAAGAAAGAAGCTGTAAGGTTATATCGTTTGGCGGCGGAGCGAGGTCATGTCAAAGCTCAGTTTAGTCTGGGGACTTGTTATTTAGAGGGCGAGGGGGTGATTAGGGATCAAGGTTTGGCATATTTTTGGTATTTGATCGCCGCAGCAAATGGGGATAAAAAAGGACAGAGATTTCGGAACAGACTCGAGAAAGAACTCAACGTTCAACAGCGGAACAAGATCCAGACCCTGGCGACTAAGTGGTTCGAGGAACATCGGTAAGGAGGGCGTCATAGCTGAATCTTAGACAATTCTACACAATCTTACACAAACGCTTGTGTAAGATTTACGGGCTGTGCCGCAATGAGTTAGTCGAATCTTACACAAAAAACAACCCCCTCTCTCACCGCCCGGCTCCGTACTGCCCCCGATGCCGGATATTATTAACAGGATGAAGGAAGACGGATCCTGGGAATAGAGGGATACTCAGTATAGATATATAGTTATATATAAAAATAATATTATAAAATATATAACATATATAAAGTATACAAATATAATCATATCAGCATTTGAGTAACCTCATCCTGGACTCCCCAAATCCCGGGCTGGCCAGAGGCCCCTAATTTTGCGTAAGATTCGCCCAAGTAACTGCCAGGCAATGAATAAATCTTACACAATGCCCTGTGTAAGATTGTGTAACATTCAGCTAAGTCCAGGAAATATATGCCGGAAATTTTAAACAATCCTTTATGTAAGATCGGTTTAATCGGTTTAAACTTCAATCTTTGTCGTTATGTTCCCCTGTAAGATTATTGGATTCCCGCTCAAAGTTGGAGAGACACCCAAATTTCAGATTGACAAATATTCCATGCATAAATAGTATGAAAAAAACAATCATTTGATAATAGCGTGAAGTAAGGGAGGAAAGATGGCTAAGAAACCAGCAAACGCAGGAAAACAATGGACGCCAAAAGATGAGCACGCATTGAAAGAGTTGGCTCGGGGTAATACGCCAACACGAGTTATTGGATTACGTATCGGAAGAACAGAAGATGCTGTCAGAAACAAGGCATCAGAGTTAGGTATATCTTTAAAACCTACCAACCAAAGTCCGTATAATCGCATAAAGAAATAGCTAGTAAAGGTAAATAGATTACCAGGGGGTCGATATGCCAAACTTGAATTGGGCTAGTCACTACTATGAAGAACGACCTCATCGGTCTCTGGATTTTATGGCTCCCTACGAGTTTATCAATGCCTATAACGTCAAAGAGAATTCACCATTACAAACTGGTCTATAAAATGGGGTATGGTCACAGGGATGGCGGGGATCTTCCTCTGGTTTTCATTTCATTCACTCCATGAATCGATGATCTCTTTGCAGAGGACGTACATCTTTCCCGTTCTGCGGTAATCGCCGTAGGCCTCCACAGTGATCGCCTCGCGGTCGATGAGGCTGGCGATGGCCTCGGTGAATTCGCGTTTGCACATGTGGCAGGCGTTCATCAGCTCGGAGTGTTTGGCGCAGCCCTTGAACCTTTTGAGGAGGATCTCCACGGCCTTGCGCTCGCCCGTGAGCTTGTCCTTTTCGTCCATCAGTTCGAGGAGGGGCTTGACGTTCTCCATGTAGAAGCCGCAGAGTGCCCAGGCCTGGAAGGCGGTTTCGCCGTCCACGGGATGCGCGGCAATGAGGGCCTCGTAATTCCCGGAGACCTACGCGCCGCGGCCGAAGAAGCGGGCAAAGAAATTCCTTGCCAAAAACAGGGAGTGGAAAATTCTGGCAATTCAAGTTAAATACAAGGAAAATAATATGGCTTCCATGTCTGACATCCGTAACGGGATGATAATAGAATACAAGGACGACCTTTACGAGGTGGTGGAATTCCTGCATGTGAAACCCGGCAAGGGTCCGGCCTTCATGCGCACCAAACTCAAAAATGTCCGCAGCGGCAAGGTGTTGGAAAATACCTTTCGTGATAGCGACAATTTCAACGAAGTGCGTGTTGAACGCAGGAAGATGGAATATCTCTACCACGACGGCTCGTTCTACGTGATGATGGACAGCGAGACCTATGAGCAGTTGCCCGTCGATTCACAGGCCATAGGGGATCTGGACAAACTGTTGACGGAAAACATGGAAATAACGATACTTTTCGCCCCGGGCGGCGAGATCCTTGGCATCGAACTGCCCGTGACGGTGGTTCAATCCATCGCCGAATGCGAGCCCAACGTCAAGGGCAACACGGCCTCCGGCAGCGGCAAAACGGCTTTCACGGAAACGGGCCTGAGGCTGATTGTACCCTTCTTCGTCGAAGTGGGTGACAAAGTGAAAATAGACACCCGCAACAGTGAATACATCGAAAGAGCGAATTAACAATAACAAGATAAGCCCGATCAAGGGCAAGAGAGGAAACAATGGGAAAAGTAAAGACCTTTGCAGCAAAGATGGCTCACGATACTCTCCGGGAGGGGCAGGTATTTTGCCCGGTTTGCAAGACCCAGGTGAAATGGGTCAAGGTT
Source organism: uncultured Candidatus Cloacimonadota bacterium (assembly GCA_964427765.1). Taxonomy (GTDB): domain Bacteria; phylum Cloacimonadota; class Cloacimonadia; order Cloacimonadales; family Cloacimonadaceae; genus Syntrophosphaera. Next base: position 38,308 of record CAYRVG010000055.1, on the reverse strand, counting down.
ATCGCGAACAGCAGGAAAAAAGGCGCCGGAGGATGGACTCCGCGCTATGAGTTTGTCAAGCTGTGCAAATGCACGGAAGAGGATTTCCTGGCCGGGAAAGGGAAGTAATCCCCTCCAAGAAGCTTTAGCTGTGACCGACAAATCCCGTTTCTGAAGGATGTAATTCCGGGGAGCGGGTTTTTTTATTGACACAATAGGGCAACTTTCAATCAATGTCACAATTGGCAGATGACGGCACCGCCAAATTTCAGGTGTGGATTTATTTTTTTACGAGAATGACAGCCAGGGAGAGCTTTGAATGCCCCTCAAACTTACTTTTAGCCTGATACTGGCGCTTGGCATGGCCGGTCTGCTGTGGGCCATGGTGCCCCCGCATCCGATGCACGAGCGTGTCCCGGCGGATCTTTGCGCCCCGCTCATGGATACCCCTGTCCGGGCAACCGGCGGAAAACTGATTGGCCCGAGGATCATTCCCAATGACATCCTCGTTCTTAGGGTTCAGTTCAGCGACGTCCAGTTCCAGGCCACGGAAGCCTATCCGGACAACCTCGTGCATGACGATGCCTTCTTTGAGCGCTGGATGCTGCATCTCTCGGATTTTTTCCACGACGCCTCGCACGGCCAGTATGAACTCCAGCACACCCTTCATCCGCAGGTTTTCACCCTCCCCCGGCCCATGGAGTTCTACGGGGCCGACGTGCCGGACACGACCGACGTTAATCTCGATGAATTTGTTCTGGACCTGATGGACCAGGCTGATCCCCAAATCGATTTCAGCCAGTACGGCGGAGTGATAATCTTCCATGCCGGGGCTGGGCAGGAATCCGATATCAACGGCATCAACACGGGGGAGATCTGGTCCACCTTCCTCACCCGGAAACGCCTGCAATCCTGGTTCGATCCGGAGAATGACCTCTACCAGGGCCTGCCGACCGATGACGGGGCGATCCTCACCAACATCGTAGTGGTCCCCGAACATGAGTATCAGGATTATTTCCCCGGTGAAGGCGAGGATAACGCGGACGTTTATCTCTTCAGTATTTACGGCGTTTTGGCGCATCAGTTCGGCCATCTGATCGGACTGCCATCCCTCTTCGACAACTATTCAGGCAACGGCGCCTCACAGGGCATTGGAAACTGGGGGCTCATGGGCACCGGGATCTGGAACGCCAGCGGCTACGTGCCCGCGCAGCTTTCCCCGTGGTGCAGGATGTATCTTGGTTGGGAGAACGCGATCCTGGTGAACCAATCCAGCCAAGACATCATGATCGATTATTTCCTGGACCACCAGCCTTTCAGGAACCGCCTTTTCAAGATCCCCATCTCGGACATGGAGTATTTCCTGGTGGAGAACCGGCAGCAAAACCCCGATGGCAGCCTAGATCCTTATACAGGACTTCCCAGCTACACCTTCAAACTCCTGCCGGAAGGAGAACAGGATTATTATGATAACTATCCGCTGCTGCCGTATTTCAATTTCATGGAAAACCGCTACATCAGCTGCGAGTGGGACTTCATGCTGCCCGGGCTGGGCGGGCCGATTCCGATCGGCATGAGTGTTCCGGTGGACGGATCTGGTCTTCTGATCTGGCATATTGACGAGAATGTCATCGCGGAGAACTTTACCGCCAATTTTGATTACAATACGGTCAACGCCTACGCACCGCACAAAGGAGTTGACCTGGAGGAAGCTGACGGCATCCAGCATCTGGACACGGCGGCCTACGACCAGTATAAATACGGTGGTCCCTACGATGCTTTCAGGGCTGGCAACAACGACTATTTTGGCAACCAAACCCACGATGGCGCCCTTTCCCTCCCCACCGCCGAAAGCTATTACGGCGGCGTTCCCGTGGAGATTTATGGCATCGGCGCCAGTGGCAACCAGATGAGCTTCTCCGTCCGCTTCAGCTGGCGTCTTTCCTCCGGCTATAGCGGGGAAAATCCGATCAATGCCTGTAGCGTGGATTTCGATTCAGACGGAGAAAGCGAGATCTTTTACCCCATGCCGGACGGGCATCTCAACATGTGGAAGGACGAACTCACAATGCCGGGATTCCCGCTTAGCCGGATGCCCATGGAACACAGCTACGTTTGGAACGGCGAGGCTTTTTATCTCCCCATGCAGTTGGAGACCGTTGCCCGGCTCTTCCGTCTCGGGCAGGACAGCAACCAGTACCTCCAAAATTTTTACGATCAAGCCTGGGCCACCCATCCCCTTGCGGCGCAAGATACGCTCTACCTGGCTCTGAACAGTACAGAGGCCAGTAACGGAAAGTTATACAGCTACGCGACCGGCACGAGGGAATTGAATCTGTTGCGTGAATTCGAGTATCCCATCGTTTCCAACCTGGCCCTTTTTGACAACCGCATCTACATCCCCTCGCGACAGGCGGGGTTGTTCTGCGTGTGGAATTACAACCTGGATAATGGGGAATTCATTTGCAAAACAGTGGATGTGCAGATGGATTCAACTTTCGTGGGGATATTCAGAGCGCCAGTTTTGCCGCAAAGCCAATCCGGTGAGTTGATCGTCCAATGCCTGAACTCGGTTTACCTTTTTGAGGATATCGATACTGATCCCCAACTGGTGGAGGGATTTCCCTACGTCCACGATATGCGGACCACGGCCCCCCTGACACTCGCCGATTGGGACGTCAACGGCAGCCTGGACATCATCCTCACTTCCGATGAAGGAGTGGCTGTGATCGATTATTCGGGCTCCCTGATGAGCCCGGAAACCCTGAACCTGCCGGCCGCGGACAGCCTTTCCTTCAGTTCCGGGGCTTTGGTGCTGGATCTGGATGACGACGGTAAAAACGAACTTATCGGCAACTTCAGATACAACCGCCTGTCCTGCTGGGAGGATGATTTCCGGCTTAAGGCTGGCTATCCGGTTTCCTTTGGCTCGCGCAGCCGCTGCCTGCCCTTTTTCAGCCGGGCTTCCGATGGCATGGACTATGCCTGGGTGGCCGCGGACAATGGGACGGTATTCCGCAACCCCCTGCCTGACGCGGATCTGGCAGATCTGAATACAGGCTGGTACAGTGAGTACGCGAACTTGCAGCGCCACGCGAGCTGGCAAAGCGAAGAGCCGCCCAACCAGTATGAGAGTGAAAAACTATTTGTGGACGGTGAGGTTTACATCTATCCCAATCCCCTGAAATCCATCTATGATGAAAAACTCACGCTGAATGTGATGACCAACCGGGATACGTACATTGAACTGAAGATCTTTGACATCAACGGGAGCCTGATCTACAGCCAAAGGGGCGAGGCCAGAGCTTATCTGCGCAACCGCGAGATCCTGGACATACCCGCCGGAAAGCTGCATTCCGGAGTTTACGTTGCAGTGGTCTCGGCAGACACGGATTCCCGCCGCCTGAAGTTCGCAGTGGAAAAATAAAGGAGTGATCCAGATGAAGACAACTTTTATCGCCCTGGTAATGGCAGTGCTATGTTTCTCTGCCGTTTTTGCAGGTATACACGAAAACGCGGGGGAATACGGCTACCAGTTTCTGGATATCAGCACCAACCCCGTGGCGCTGTCCTTGGCGGGAAGAGGCATCCACGCGGGAACGGGGCTTGCCGCGTTTGTCCGCCAGCCTGCCTCGGCAGTGATGGATGCCCACCGCAGCCTGGGCGTAAGCCATTCTGTCTGGCTGAATGACACAAGTTTCAACAATCTGTATTACTCCTACTCCAACCGGCGTTCGCATCTCGGCCTGGCCCTGCGCAATCTGGATTACGGGGAACTGGAGATCCGTGATGACACAGGCAACCTGATCGGTTATTATTCCCCTCTGAATATGGACCTTATGGGTAACTATGCACTGAGGATCACACCTTCGATCTACGCGGGTCTCAACGCCGGCATCGCCTATGAAAAGCTGAATACGGATTCCAGCGTTGGATTGCACGGGGATCTCGGCATGACCTGGCTTCCGCCTCTCAAGGACACCAGATTTTCCCTCGCGGTGCGCAACCTGGGCTTCTCCTCAGCCATGAACGAGGAGCGGACCCTCTTCGCGCCAAGCCTGGAGATGGATCTTAGCAAGGAATACAGCTTTGACAACACCTCTCTGCTGGTTGAACTGAGTGGTATAAAGGCGGTGGATGAATACTGGAAAGCAGCCGCCAGCACTCAACTCACCCTGTATGATATCGTCAGGCTGCGGGCGGGCTACAAGCTCAATTACGACGCGGAGGACCTCTGCGCCGGAATTGGCTTCCAATGGAAAAATTTCCGGGTGGACTACGGCTGGGCCGCGTTCTCCAGCCGCCTTAACGATGTGCATTCCTTTGGGGTCTCCTATCACTTCTGAAGGGTGCGGCAATGAGTAAACAATTCCTTCTCCTATTAGTACTCCTCTGGGTGGTGGGTACGCTTTCCCACGCGATCGATATCACTCCGGGGCAGCTTATTTTCAAGACATCCCAACCGCTCGACCCCAAATCCGACCGCACAGGACTGATTGAATTCGATTCCTACCTGGACCAGCTTGGTGCCTCAAACCTCCGTTCCATAGAAGGAATGCACACCCCCAGGTATTTTCTTGTGGATCTTGCCAGTGATCCAAATTGGGAAAACCTGCGCAGCGGGACCGTCAGTTTTCCAGGCATAGAATATGTCCAACCGAACGGGCTTTCCAAGCTTCACCTGGAGCCAAATGACCCTCTCTACGGCCAGCAGTTCCACAACGTAACCTCCAATCCCCAGGCTTGGAATTACACCACGGGCAGTTCGACGGTGGTTGTGGGGATCATCGATTCCGGCTGTTTGATCGATCATCCGGATCTTCAGGAGAATATCTGGATCAATCACGGGGAAATACCTGATAACGGCATAGACGACGACGGAAACGGCTATATAGATGATTGGTGCGGCTGGGATTTCGTGGACGCGCCTGAACTTTCGGATATCGCCGTGGGTGACTACACCGAGCAGGATAACGATGTTGAGGACGAGAACTTCCACGGGACACACGTTTCCGGAATAGTCGGGGCGGTGGGAAACAACAACACCGGAGTTACCGGAGTTGCCTGGAACGTAAAGATCATGCCCATCCGGGCTGGTTTCCGCACCACGACCGGCATGGGATATTTGCAGGATGACGACGCCGCTGCCGCGATCATCTACGCTGCCGACAACGGCTGCCATGTGGTCAACATGAGCTGGGGAGATCCGGAATATTCCCCGATCATTGGCGATGCCTGTTATTACGCTTATTCCAAGGGTGTGACGCTGGTCGCTTCCGCCGGCAATGAACCCGGGCCATTTCTCAGTTACCCTGCCAAGCTTTCCACGGTGATTTCAGTCGGTGCCATCAACCGCAACCACACCATTGCTGGATTTTCCAGCTATGGGATGGACATGGACCTTGTGGCACCCGGCGAAATGGTGCTCAGCACCTACAAAATGGATTCCGGAGAGCAGTATTACGAGCAAAGCGGAACCTCGATGTCCTCGCCTTTTGTGGTTGGCGCGGTGGCCCTGCTTCTTTCGCTGCATCCGGGCCTCAGCCCGGACGAAGTGCGCGGCAGGCTGTGCAGCGCCACGGACGACCTCGGCGTTTCAGGGTTTGACCAGTATTACGGGCACGGCTTGCTGAACACCAAAAAACTTCTTGAGAATACGTCACCGCCACTCGTATATATAGAGCAGCCCCTGGAGCAGAGTGGGATTCAAAGCAGCATCAATATCACAGGATCGGTTGTGGGAGATGATCTATTCCGCTATTCTGTCATGTACACCGATGTGGATATCCCCACCATTTTGGACTGGTTCGACGTTGAAACGCATCATAATTACCCGACCTTCCATACCCAGGAGGTTAGTAATGACTCCCTGGCTTATTTTTACGTACCCGAGTCTTTTCCAGAAGGCGAATACACGCTGCGGGTGCAATATGAGAACACACACGGGAAGAAATACAACTATTACAGGTCCATCACCTATGACAGGACCCTGCCAGAACTCCAGGAGGAATCCCTGCAGAGTTTCTCCCGCTATGACAAGCAGAATCTGCGTTACTACGTCTCAGCAATTTTCAGTGAGGAAGTCAGGACCCAACTGATGGTGACCGATCCGCAAGGAACAATTCACAACTGCTATGGAACAAAGATGGACACCCTGCATGTCTGGCGCCTGCCAGAATATCTTCCGCAGGGCGAGGTGGATATCAAGATCAAGGCCACCAATGTAAGCGGCCTGACCCTGACGTCCGATATTTATCCCGATTTCATGGATATCCAGTATGACGTCGTGCCCAGCCATGGCTATGTCTGGCAGGAAATTGGCCCTGCAAGGGTGCCGCTGAATTACACTTATGACTATGACGGGGACGGCTACCCGGAATATATTGCAATGGACCTCCCCTCCTCTGGTTACGGCCAGGTCCACGTCTACCAACCCGGAGCTGCGGGGCACGAGGTCAAACACTCGTTTAGCGACAGTTTCTGGTTGCTTGGGGCCGGAGACACCAACAACGAGGGCCAGGAGATCCTTCAGCTCAAGGGGGATACGGCCATCTTGCTGGAGAGCCAGCTCTCAAGCACATATCCCCACCTCCCCATTTGGGAGGACACCTCCATAACCGGCGGTGTGATCGCGGATTATTCCAACGATGGCCAGGACGACATCCTGCTGGTGAAGAATCTTCCCACCGAGCGTGTGATCCAGGCCTATAAAAGATCCGGCAATATCATATCACCCAAAAACATGCTCCATAACACCAGCGAAACAAACGTCAGGAACACATTCGTCCCCACCATCATTGTCGATAATCTGGACAATGACAGTTTCCGCGACATCCTTACCGCGGACACGGACGGAGACATCATGATCTATGAGATCAGGAACGACAACATCCATGAACTGGCCTGGACTCACAGGATGAGCATCGGAAACACATACAGCCTGGCCACAGGGGATTTTGATGGTAATGGCAGCAAAGATTTCATCGTGGGCGGATATCTGACCGATATCCTGGATACCAACCTGAACTTCTGGCTCTTTGAAGCTTTCAGGAACACCGCCAACAACAGCTATGCCAGCATGGGTACCGTCATGTTCAACGACGTCGCTTCCCAGAATTCCATACGTGCCATGGATCTGGATAGCGACGGAAAGGACGAGATAATCCTGGCGATAGCACCGAACCTTTACATTTTGAAATACGAGGGCGGGGAATTCAAACCCCAGTTCTACGGTAACAGTTTTCGCACCTATTCCATCCTCGCCTACAAGGATGCCAACGATCGCCCCTATTTCCTCACCAACTATTCCGAGGACGCCGATTCCGTCTTCGCCGTGGAATGGACCTCGGTTGATCCCTTCACGGGACCGCCCACGCCAGTCAACTTCCTGGCCACACCCCAGGACGAGGAATCGGTCAACCTCACCTGGATAAGCAGCGGGGCGGACCACTATAATGTTTACAGGCGGGACCCGGGCGGCAATGCCGAGCAGATCGGCACCCCCAGCGGAACTTCCCATACAGATTTCGGCCTGGAGGCTGGGATCACCTATGAATACTCTGTCTCAGGATTTGACGAAACCTACGATCCGCCGGAAAGCATTCCCACGATCTGGCAAAGCGCGGTTCCGGATTCCATCCCCAGCGTGACAAGCGTCACGATGGTGAGCCCTAACCAGCTCCGCGTATTATTCAGCCAGCCGATGTCTTCCGCTATCATCAATCCCACCCTGTATTCCGTGGATCACGGCATGGGAAGGCCCAATTCGGTGAACAGCGTGGCCGGCAACCAGGGAATACAACTTCAGTTCAACACGCTTTTCCCCGCCATAGAGGAAGAGTTTACCCTCACGATAAACAATGTCAACAGCGCGAATGGTATTCCGCTGCAGGGCTCCGAATTCATATTCGTCTATTGGGAGGATACCGAAGCCCCCAAAGTTCAGCAAGTACAGGTCCTCCCGGGGCAGGAATCCCTGGATATACTTTTCAATGAGGAAATAGCCCCGGAAAATCCCGATCCCGAATTGCTGGCGAATTACACTCTCATCCGCCACTCCAACGATACGGACAACGAGATAGTGTCAGTTGAGCATCTGGGAGACAGGATCAGGATCAATCTCGCCCACAAGCTGAGATTTGGTTCCTCGCCATACCTGATCACGATCCGCAATGTCCGCGACCTCGCCGGAAACCCCATCTCGCTCCAGCACAACGTTGCCCGCTTCACCCTCGTCAACAATCTCAACCTGGATAACCTGATCGTCTACCCGAACCCTGTGCGTGGCGGGGACAACCAATGCCGTTTCCTCAATTTCCCAGCCGGCAAAAAAGGGAATGTTCGTATTTACGATTCTTCCGGAGCTTTGGTGAGAACCGCCACCATAGAACCCTTCGATTCCCAGATCGACACCATCCACAAATGGGATTGGAATTTGATGAACAACGCTGGCGCCAGGGTATCCTCCGGGGTCTACTTCTACGTGATCGAAATGGGCGGGGATTTCGGGCGCGGCAAGATCGCCATTATCAACTGAGGACTAATCACATCCAGGAGGATTTTTCCTGGACCCTTTCCTCACCGAACCCAACTAACCCTCCTCCAGTAAACTTCACCCCGGATACCAGCCAATCTGGCAGGAAGCCCGGTGGCAGTATGACTTTTGCAGACAAAACAAAATCAGGGCTAATAGCTCAACAGGATTTCAGCCGCTCCTTCAGATTGAATAGTTCCGTTGATTTTTAGATACTCCTTTCCTGGGTTTGAAACGCCCATCAAAAACCCACCACAGCCTGAGCAACCGCTTGGCTGGCGTGTGGTTAGCGCGTGGCCAGGCAGTGACCAAGCAGTCAGGGAAAAGGGAGGATTTGTACTTACCCACTCGTTTTTTCAAGTGTGCCACCTTTCTTCCCTTTTTCCCTCTGTCTAAATGGATACTACTTTTTGGCCATGCACCAAATTATTAGGCGTATAAATCTGTTGGCTATTAATACTCCTCAGGGATATTAGTTACTATCCAGAGAGATAAAGATTCCGCAAGAGCATAACTAATGGCCTGATGCCCGATAGGCAGGATCTTCACCCAAGTAGCCCCAGAAAAATATTTGAAATTACTTTTTCTGTCTATTCAGAATTCCAGCATAAGGGTCACCGGCCCGTCGTTTATCAGGGAGACCTTCATGTCCGCGGCAAAAATACCGGACTGGACCTGTAGAGGGCTTTCCTTGAAAAGGTTGATAAACTGGTCATAGAGGCGTTCCGCGTGTTGCGGCGAAGCGGCCGGGGTGAAATCCGGCCTTCTGCCGCGGCTGCAGTTCGCGTAGAGTGTGAATTGGGAAACGACCAGCAAGCTGCCCTTGATATCCTGTAACGAAAGGTTCATTTTGCCCTGTTCATCGTTGAAAACCCTCAACTCAAGGAGTTTTTTCACGGCCGCTGGCAGGGATTCGGGCATGTCCTGCTTTCCGAAGCCCACAAACAGCAGCAGCCCCCGCCCAATCTGGCCAGCAGTCCTTCCCTCAACCTCCACCCTGGCTGAACTTACCCGCTGGACCAATACGCGCATCAATCGATCCGGAAATGGTGCACTTCCCAGCAGCCAGCGTCATCAAGCCAGACGGAACCTTCGCTGAAAGGTGGTATTTCGATCTGAATCCGGCCGAAACTGACTCCTGGCCTGAGGAATCCGGCGCTGATGGTCTCTTTTTTCCATTCCCTACCAGTCCTCATCTTCGATTTGAACTTTGTGTAAACCGAGCCGTTTTCCCGGAAGGTGAGGAACCGAACGGTAATATTGGGTCCTTTTTCCTGGGTCGAGCGGGCAAGAACGCGGGAATAGTATCCGCCGTAGCGCCTCACTTGAAAGGCATCTGACAGCAGGGTGACAGTGTTTTTGGAAGCGTCGATCCGCAGGGATGTGTTGCCCTCATAGGCTTCCCTGCCATCTATGAAAACAGGATTCTTCCCTTCGCCGATTCCCTCAGTATGGACCGTCCAGCCCAAAAGCGCCACGTCCCGATCCAGGGAATAGGGACTGAAGCCCGGATTGGAAAGCAGGTTGGGCACACCTTTGGTATCCTCGTCAAAATAGATCAGACTGGAATGCACGATGCAGGAAGATGAGAAGAGCAAAAGAACCAATCCCAAACTGCATAATAGTATACGTTGTTTCATTTCATGAAACCCCTTTCGTTCAAATATTTGAGGATCACACCAACCGCTATGGCGTTGATCAGCAGGTTGGATCCTCCATAACTTATAAATGGTAAAGGTATCCCTGTTGCAGGAACCAAGCCAATGTTCATTGCGATATTTATGAATGCCTGAAAGACAAGATAGGCGAAAATACCCGCGGAGGCGATCTTTCTTTCCCGGACCTTCATCTCCCCCACATCCTTGATAAGGCGCCAGAAAAACAAGGTGAACACCCCCAGCAAAAAAAGCCCACCCAAAAACCCGAATTCTTCACCAATAACGCTGAAAATGAAGTCCGTATGGTGTTCCGGCAGGAAATTCATGTTTTTCTGGGTGCCCCGCAGCCAGCCTTTGCCAATTATGGCACCACTGCCGATGGCGATCTTGGATTGAATGATCTGGTATCCTGCGCCCAGGGGGTCTCGCATCGGATCCAGGAAAGACAGAATGCGGTTTTGCTGGTAGTCTTTCAATCCGTGCCAAAGCACTGGCATGACGAGGGCCAGGAAGATATTTATGATGGAAGTGATGGATATTGTTATCCAGGAAAGCCCTGACCTGATCAGCAAATAAGCCAGGATCAGTATCCAGATGACTATAGCCGGCCACCATAGAGAGGTTAGGATGCTGACCAAGGGGCTGACCATCATCAGGATATAGACCAGTGGCACATCAGCCGCAACCAGCATTGCCAGGAGGCTGAAGCCGAAGACCAGCGTGGTTCCGAAATCCGGTTCGATCATGATGAGAAGCATCGGCAGCAGGGTGATGCCAAGCCCATAAAAGATCTGTTTTATTTCGGAAAGATGCTCTTTGGAGATCACGCGGGCAACCATCAGTATGGTCAGGATCTTAGCGCTTTCCGAAGGCTGGTAGTTAAGTCCCATAAAACTGAACCACCGGTGGGAACCGCTGATCTCTGGAGTGAAGAGCACCAGAACCAGCAAGACCATATTAATGATGTAGCCGGGCAGGATGAGCAGATCAAAGATGGGCATGGGCAACTTGAGGAGAAGCAATATGCCCAGAATCGATATGACCGCGAATATGGCCTGCTTCCACCAGTGGTTCTGGGTGGTCAGAACCTCCCCGATAGTGGTGGTGGAAGCAGTGAATATGGCAACGCAACCGAGGATCATAAGCAAAACAAGAAAGGCCGCCAAAACAAAATCAAATTTCTTGCGGTTGATCATCGCGGCGGCTTCTCCTGTCCGGGCACGAGAGCTTCGTTTTCGGGAGTTTCCAGAACATCCTCTGTCCCAGCCCTAACTTCTTCCGTCTCTTCCCCTGCCGCCGTTGCTTCCTCCTGGCTTTCCCCCTCGGTTAAAAACTGAGGCGGAATGGCGACGGGTTTGCGGATCATTTCCAGGTTACCGATGTAGAAATTGAATATCTTGTTTGCCACGGGAGCCGCCATTGCACCTCCTCCACCGGCGTTTTCCAGAAAGACCGTGATCACTATCTCGGGTTCTTCGGTAACGATGTATCCCGTAAACCAGGCATGGGTCTTCTTACCCATGAAGTTTTCCGCCGAGCCTGTCTTGCCAAAAGTTGTCGTTCCGGGAACATTTATTGCCAGGGCGGTACCCCCCGGGGTGTTGCAGACAGCCCAAAGCCCATCCTGAATAATGCGCAAATTCTGCCTTGAACAAGGAAGCTGGAATTTCTTCAAAGGTTGGAGTTGTTCGCGGGTGATCCTGTCATCCCCCACTGTCTGGGTAAGCAGATGGGGCTGGATCCAAAGGCCGTCCCTGGCTATGGCCGCGAAATATGAGTTTATCTGCAGAGGGGTCGTAAGCACTTCACCCTGTCCGATGCCCAGGTTCGCTTTGTGGCCCCTGAGCCCCGAAGATGTGCCCAGCTTGTTTTCGTAGTATGCCTTGCCGGGAAAGAAACCGTTACGTTCATTGGGTAAATCAATCCCCGTCTTGTCAACGACCCCGGAAGCCTTGGCATGTTCCATGACGGCGTCCAGATCCAGTTTTCCGATCAGGTCATAGAAAAAAACATCACAGGAAAAACGAAGCGCGTCCACGATACTTGTCGAGCCGTGTCCTTCAGGTTTCCAGCAGCGGAAGAAGCGGTTGCCTATCTGCATTCCTCCAACGCAGCGGGCGAGTTTTGTATTGCGGTCTATCACCCCCGCTTCCAAACCCTTCGTTCCAATGACCGGTTTATAAACAGACCCGGGGGGGTATGTAGCCTGGATGTTCCTGTCCAAAAGGGGTTTTTCCGGTGAATTCAGTTCCTCCCAGACCTCCGGGCTGATGCGCTGCATAAACACGTTGGGGTCATATTCCGGTTTGCTTACATAGGCAAGGATGCCTCCCGTCTTGATATCCGCAACGATAACACTTCCCTTTCTGCCGGCGGGAAAGACCTCATTGGCAAATTGCTGCAGATCGTTGTCTATGCTAAGGACCAGGCTCAGGCCGTTTCTTGGGGCCAGGGAAGTATCTTCGGGGAGAAACTCCAGGCTTCTTCCCTGGGCGTCCACCTGGATGACCTCCTTTCCATCCTTGCCGCGCAGAAAAACCTCATAAAAAAATTCCAGCCCGGTCTTGCCGACATAAGCGTTTAGAGAGTAGTCCTCTTCACGGTAAAGATCGTATTCCTCCTTGTTTATACGCCCCACATAGCCGGTGAAATGGCTGGGATACATATAGCTGCGTGTCGTGCCGTTGCGGAAATACAGCTCTGGGAATTCATCCATTCGCTCTGATAATGTCAGCACGGTTTCGTAGGGAATGTTGTCCGCGATCAGAATTTCCTCGTAGGTCTTGAAACGCTGCTCAAAAACAAGTTCTCGTAATGCCTCAGGATCGAGCGTGAAACTCTTTTTGAGAAACTCGGATAGTTTTTCCATGTTGTTGATCTTGCCGCTGGTGAGGTAGAGGTTATGGGAGGGGATGTTGGTGACTATCGGGCGGTACTTGGAATCGTAGATCTCTCCGCGGGTGGCGACCACCCGTCTGATGCGGACAAAATTGCTCTGGGCGATGCGTTCATAGTAATCGCCTTTTATCACCTGCAGCCGGAAAAGCGCGCCCAAAAGGAATAGCATCAAAACGCCGAGGACAATTCTGAAGACCTGACTGGTGGAATTATTGGTCATGGAGTGCCACTATCCTCAACTTTGAAACAAACTGTAAGATCCAGAAAACCACAATGCTGACCGCAAGGTTGTAAATGAATGCTATTCCCATAAGTTTCAGCAGTTGGGTGTCGAATCCATAAACCACACCCAGAACAAGGTAACCACCCAGATGGTAAACCAGGCCTGCCAGCAGCAGCGTAAGCATTTTTGCCGCCACACTCTCGCTTTCAAAGGGTTTGCGGAATTGGTCGATCGCCACGGCCATGATCACGAACAGCAGCGCGTGAAGTCCGAAGGATTCAGGCAGCGTGGTATCGTATAGTAATCCAATGATGAAGACTATAATCAATACTGGCTTGATCTCACGTGTCCAAACAAGATAGACCAGCCAAGGGATGAGAATATTGGGAATTACGCCAAAGAGTTCAAAGATGGGCAGGAAAAGCAATTGGAGATACAGGCAGACAAGCCCGAACACAAATGTCCAGATGTGCTTCCAGATCATATCAGTCCAGCTTGCGAACGATGCAAAGCGGGGTCAGTTCGTCATTCTGGCCCTGGGGGTTGTCTTTCATCACCAGTTCCAAAAAGTGCTTTGATACACCCTTGCTGGCACCGATCACCCAGGAGCCGCCAATATCGTTGATATCCATAACCGCGACGCCAAAGCCAAACTCGTCCGCCAGATCCTGTGCCACTTTACCGGGAACAAGAGGACCCTTGATCACCGTGTGGGTGTAGGGCTCGACGGGAGAGGTTTCAGCTGCATCGATCAGAGCCGCCTGCATACCGGCCAGGCGGTAAAAATCGCCGCTGCGCCCGAGGAATTTCGTGACAGAGCCCACTATCGCGGCAACCAGGATGCGCGCAGAGCCACATTCATCTATGGCGCATTGCATGCTGGTGGGAGCCCCCAGGCCAATTCCATAGGGAACCCGCATCACCCGTTTGGAAAGGAACCTGGCCAGCCAACCCGGCTTTATCTGGTCCGCGGGAACGGCGCGTCCCTGCGTGATCGCCAGCGGGCTTTCGCTGATGGTGAGGATATCTCCTTCCCGGATCAAGGGCAAGGCAAATTCACGAATGATCTCCGCAATGTCATCTGCGGGAGAAAGCACTCTGGTTTTTACGGGGATGCGTTCAATACGGATGTCGTCAACCATCACAACCGGTGAAATGTTTCTGCTTCTATTCATTAGGTCCATTTTCCTTGAGGATAAACACGTGTTCCAGATTCTCCACCTGCGTGAAAGGCTTTATTTCAGCACTTATGAAAAGGTAATCCTGGGATTCCCGGATCCTGGATATCGTGCCCACTGGGTAACCTTTGGGGAATAAACTGGAAAGGTTTGAAGTGACGATCGTATCCCCGGCAGCGATCGGGGAGCCGAGTTTAATGAGGTTCATGCTGGTCTTTCCGGCCAGATCGGATTGCAATATTCCCTGTACACTTGTGGCTTTGTTCATGACCGGGATCTGAAACTGCGGATTGCTGAAGGGAAGCACCACACTGTGACTGCTTGATGCCGAGGTCACTTTGCCGACTATTCCGCTGGCAGAAACGACGGGGCTATCCTTGCGCACGCCATCGATCAGACCTTTGTCCACCAGAAGGTTACGCTGTTGGAACTGCCCGGAATAGCCTATGACCTCCGCCAGTTCAAAACTCATCTCCCCGGTCTCAAAACTGATCGCCTCCAAACTCTGGCTTTTCCTTAGCGCGTTCCTTAGTTCCAGGTTCTGGAGAATGTGATCCGCCTGTTGCCTGCGCAGCAGACGCAACTCATCCTTGAGGGTGGCGTTGGTTTTTATCACATTCAATGAATGGGTAAAGGGAATGAAAACGGTCCTGCCGAAAAAAGAAGCACGTTTAACCCGCGACTCTGTACTACCAAGCATAAGTGCCAAGGCAAGCACGGCTAAAACCAGGGGCAGAATAAAACGTTTCACGGCAGTCTTCCTCTTGCGTGGAATTGTGATCTCCAGCTATAATTACGGCCATTATCAGGGAAGAGAGTTTTGAATCGTCTCGTCAGTCTTCGATGCGCTTTATCAAAACTTCGCGGTAGCGGTCCACGTCGTCCAGCACTTTTCCGGCACCCTTGACAACGCATTCCAGGGGATCCGGAACAATGTACACAGGAAGGTCGACCGTTTTAGAGATCTTTTCGTCCAAACCTTTGAGCAATGCTCCTCCGCCCGTCAGAAAGATCCCCCTTTCGGCGATGTCCGCGGAAAGCTCCGGAGCAGTGCGTTCAAAGAGCCTCTTGATGGCATCGATCATGGTCGAGACCGTTTCGGATATGGCTTCGCGGATCTCTTCGGAAGAGACCTTGATCGTCACGGGATAACCGGAGACGATATCCCGGCCGCGAACGTCCATCGTAAGTTCCTGTTTCAGGGGATAGGCGCTTCCTATCTGGATCTTGATCTTCTCGGCGGTCTGCAGACCCACGTGCAGATTGTTCTTTTTACGCAGGTAACTGATGATGTCCGTATCCATCTTGTCGCCACCAACCCGGATCGAATTGTGCACAACGATGTGGGAAAGGGATATGACGCCGATCTCGCTGGTGCCGCCTCCAATGTCCATCACCATGTTACCGTAGGCCTGGTCGATGGGCAGATCCGCGCCTATCGCCGCGGCTATGGGTTCCGAGATCAAAAAAACCTCGCGTGAACCCGCGTGAAGCGCTGAATCCCGCACCGCCCGCTTTTCCACTTCCGTGATCCCGGATGGCACGCAGACAATGACGCGGGGACGCACCAGCAGGCGTTTCTTCTGGGCACGCAGAATCAGGTTCCTGAGCATCAGCTCCGTAACCTGGAAATCTGCTATCACGCCGTCTTTAAGCGGCTTGATAACCCTCACCTCATCCGGGTTCTTGCCCAACATCACCTTGGCTTGCTGGCCAATGGCGATTATCTTTTTGTTATCGCTGGAAACTGCCACAACAGAAGGCTCATCGATCACTATGCCGCCATTCTTTTTATAAACAAGGGTGTTGGCTGTTCCAAGATCAATGGCAATGTCATTGGCCATCATGCCAAAAAAATCGAAGAAGGACATCTAAACCTCTCTATATTCTGAGCTGAACAGGCATTACAACTCAGCAAAATACTAAAATCCAAATATATCACAATTATTTTCATGTCTCACGCATTGTCAAGGAAAAAG
Source organism: uncultured Candidatus Cloacimonadota bacterium (assembly GCA_964427765.1). Classification (GTDB taxonomy): domain Bacteria; phylum Cloacimonadota; class Cloacimonadia; order Cloacimonadales; family Cloacimonadaceae; genus Syntrophosphaera. The sequence continues at coordinate 21,860 of CAYRVG010000055.1, read as the reverse complement.
GAATTCCCTACAATCCGGATTATGCATTTTATGTGTTATATTGAATGATAAATTATGTTTATTTAGTATATCATTTATGCGAATAATTTTATTAAAGTTGAGATGCCGGGTAAATGAGTTTGATGACGTAAAAATATACGCGTTCTGAACCTTTGGATTGAGTGGAATATTTTCCACTTCCAGACTGCTCATAGGGCTTGACATAATATCCTCGACTAAAATAATTTAATTAGAATATTTACAAGGAGACCATCAGATGAGAAGAGCGCTCCTTTTCGTGGCCATCATAATCTTGAGTCTTGCCTTTTCCTGTGCCAAAAAGAAAGACCGGATGACAATACTCACGGAGAATTATCCTCCCCTGAGCTATATTCAGGACGGCCAGGTTACCGGCTACGGAACCGAAGTCGTGGAAGCGATCCAGGCAGAGTTGGGGATAGATTTTACCCCGCGCATAAAAAGCTGGGATGAGGCATATGAGAAGGCACTAAACGAACCGAACGTGGTGATCTACACGATCGAAAAAACACCGGCACGGGCAGGCAAATTTTATTTCATCGGGCCTTTGGGTGCCAATACCGCAAGTTTTTATGCACTCAGGGATAATGACTTGGAATTGGCAACCCTGGAAGATGCCAGGGCTGTGGAAACAATCGCCACAACCAAAAACTGGTTCACGGAACAATACCTCAGGGAGCAGGGCTTCACCAATCTGCTGAGTTGCGAGACCCCCTATGAAAACATCGACATGCTTCTGAACAAGGAAGCCGAACTGGCTCCTTTCACGGATGTGACCTATCCTGAACTTGCCAAGGCAGAGGGCATCGATCCCTCCGAACTCAAACCGGTCTTGAAACTGTTCAGTTCCGAATATTACATAGCCTTATCCAGCAAAACGGATCCGCAAATCATACTGGACTGGGAACAGGCGTTTGCCACAATTGAAAAAGACGGCACTCTGCAACAAATCAGGGAAAAATGGTTTCCTCCCATCAAGGAATCCAGCGAAAATGAGTCACCGGTGGACTTTAACTGATTAGTATTATCCTGGAATGAAAGATCTTCCCGCAAACTGAGACCTTTAGCAAATAAACTCCGGCCGAAACACGCCTTCCTTGCCCATCAGTTGAGTTCCAAACCACTGTCGCGGTTGCCGGGCCGTTGAATTCCATCTCTTTTCTCCATACCAGTTCGCATTTTATGTTGAAGATGCTGAAGCGGACAACCGAAGCAGCGGGAACTTTCACGCTCAATGTGGTATTTTGCCAAAAAGGATTGGGGCTGATAACAAGGCCCGGCAGTTGACTCTGGCCGGGAGGCTCCTGTCTGGAGGCTGAACTCACTGAATATGGACTGCCGATATCCAGGTTCTGGTAAATGAATTCCTGATAGTGGCGGGGTTTTTCACTACGAGCGAAAACAACCATCTCCAGCGGATCCAGTTCTATGTGGTCATCTCCGGGACTGCCGGTGCGGATGCCACAAAACTCATCTTTGAATATCTTGTAAGAGAGCTTGTAGTGGGCGTTTGAGCCATACAGCGGCGTGTTCCGGAAAACATAGAGTTGCTCGCCGTCGGACATGACGAAGTTAAAGACCCCGGTCCTGTAATTCTCCAGATAATCTGTTATCCCGGCCAGCGCCGTGCGGAGTCCGGCCAGGGTGTTTCCCTCTTTTGCCAGGATATGACTCATGATGTAATGGAAAAGGATCTCACTATCAACCCAATTGTCGGGATCGGTTTCGGCAAAATGATCGCTGGGATGGCTTTCAAACCAGTTTCCCTCAGGATTCATCGCATTGATCCGGCTGATCATGGTGGATCTGGCAACATCGCAAAATCCGTTGTGCATAAAGGAGTATGTCCTTCCTTCATGATCAAACAGGAAGGGATGGTTACCAATGTTGCGCCGTGAGGCATTCCGGGCATGGCAGAGAGCGATCCTTGATCCACTTCCCGAGTTCAGCAGATCGTTCAAGGCCATGTCCAGCGTATCCGGTTCCCAGAAATAATGGAAATACCCTTGTTCGGGGTAGTGGCCGGTATAATAGATCTGCCCGAAATCATCTGATTCATAAACCCTTTTGTACCACACATCCCTCTCTGTCAGCATCGATGAGTCATCTCTGTAGGCAATCACGCCATAACCATCATTATTTGAATATGGGGTGGAATGATCCATTACGAAAGCAAAATAATCCCAGGGATCGTCATAATTTGTGTAATCGGAGGGAAGACCATTGGCTTGAAAGTCCTCCAGGGCGGTTTTTTGCAGGGAGAACAGCGCACTCATGGCACAGGCGGACAAAGGGCTGTGGCCAAAGCAAAAAAGCAGGCAGACCAAGGACATGAGAATCACGCGCTCCATTCTTCTGGAGCCTATGATCCTCTTTTGGCAAGATGTTTCCACTTTGCTGCTCATTTTTTATGCTCCGTGGTTAACATCGGTCGGTGACAAACCAATGTCAAGATAATTATCCGCGGCGCGTATTTGATACCATCAGCAGGGGATTGTATCCTCTTCACAATGTTTTCAAAACTATCATTTCCCTATCAGGTTTTGGAATATTGTATCGCCCTTAAATCCAGCCCGTGAGATTTGTACCCGTCTCTCGTTTGGATCCCACCAAACCGGCGGGAATCGGGGCGGTTATAGGATGGAAGCAAACGGAGTGAAAAAATCGGCGATAAGAATGCCAAGTTTCAACTCACGAGAGAGAGATATAGAATTCCGCCCACTCATTGAAATAATTGCCCGGTCCCTGATCTAAAAAGCCCCCGGGGAAATTGATTATCGCTTATTTCCTTCGTTTCTCCAGATAGTTTTTGATCTCCTCCCTTTCCTGATCAAAACCTGCCTTCCCCATCAGGGCGTAGGTGGCAATTTTGCCGGCCTCGACTCCTGGCTGGTCCAGAGGGTTGACATGCAGCAGTTTCCCTGTAAAAATAGTTTGGATCTCATACATCATGATGAACTGGCCCAGATGGTATTCGTCAATGGCGGGAAAAACGATGTTGGCATTGGGTCGGTGTGCTTTGGTGAGGGCAATTTCCGTGGCTAGGCGTTCAGCATTGAGAAGTTCGGAGAGTTTGCGTCCCCCGAGATAGCTCACCTCCCCCCTGTCCGGATGCAGGTTCGGGATCTCGTAGTCATGGACAAAATTTTCCACCGTGAGGAAGGTGAAGACCTTGTCGTTCGGGCCTTCGGTGTAAAGCTGGACCTGGGAATGCTGGTCCGTGGTGCCAAGGGCTTTCACAGGAGTCTGCCCCACAAGGATCTCACGCCCCCTGACGTCATAACGTTTGCCGAGGCTTTCGGCCCAAAGCTGGCGATACCAGTCAGCCAGGTCATAGAGTGAATTGGAATAAGGCATCATCACAGAGATGTTCTTACCCTCACGGAAATAGAGGAAGTGGAGCAGCCCGTTTAGGTAGGCCGGATTATTATCAATATCCAGTTCAGCACAGCGTTCACGCATATCCGCGGCACCTTTGAGCAATTCTGAGATGTCCATCCCCGTGAAAGCTGAGGAAACCAGGCCGACATCCGTCAGAACCGAAAATCGGCCGCCCACGTTGTCCGGAACCACAAAGGAGGGGTATCCCCCGTGTTTTATGACCTGGCGGAGAAAACCTTTCTCACGGTCCGTGGTAATGATGATGCGCCGGGTGTAGTCATCAGGAAAGCGTTTCTTCACGAGGTCGGCCAGGATCATGTAGCCCGCCATGGTCTCCGCGGTCATTCCGCTTTTGGTAATCACATTAAAAATGGTGGTCTCAAGGTTTATCTGTCCCAGTATCTCATGCAGCAGGACGGGATCCACGTTATCATAAACGAATAGCCTGCGGGGCAATTCACGCTCGGTTTTCAGCGCTGAATAAAGAGCACGATTGCCCAAAGCCGAACCGCCGATGCCCAGCACGACCATGGTGTCGAATTTCGGATCGAGCTTTTCATTGAAGTCCAGGATGTGCCTGGTATCCTGCCCGGGCAGGTCATAGAATCCGAGAATACCGGCGTTGCGGTCAAAGGCGATCATTTCATGAGCCTGCATGCAGGCATAATAAAAATCCTTCAGTCTGTCTGCCGGTATGGCAGTGGGCAGGGATTCGGAATGCAAAAGATTCAGATGGTCGAAGCGCAGCATGGAGGCCTCCTTACAACGCGTAATATGGTTTCAGCTCTTTAAAGATCAGGTTCTCGATGGTGCTGATACCGCTTTTGAAATCAATCTTTTGCACCAGTTCTGTCAAATGGGCGTCGCAGCGGCGGATGATCTCCTTGCTTCTAAGAAACGAGCTGGGTCCGACACTCAATTCTTCAAAACCCATTCCGATAAGGAGAGGGATGTACTGGGGCTGGGAAGCCATCTCGCCGCAGATGGAAACCGGTTTATGGTGTTTTTTGCCCGCCTCGAGGGTCATTTTCATCAGTTGCAGCACAGAGGGATGATGGGTCATATAATAATCGGCGAGCGCGGAATTATTCCTGTCCGCCGCCAAGGTGTATTGGACAAGGTCGTTGGTCCCGATGCTGAGGAAATCGCAATGCCTGGCAAGCTCATCCGCACAGAGAGCCGCCGAAGGAACTTCGATCATCACCCCCAAAGCAATGTCCTTGTGATAGGGTACCCCTTCGCCGGTAAGTTCCTTTTGGCATTGCTCCACTATGCTTTTTGCGCCCAGGAAATCATTCAGGTCAGATACCATGGGAAACAGGAGCTTGACTTTCCCGAAATGGCTGGCACGCAGGATGGCGCGAAGCTGGGTGCGGAATATGTCCGTTTCAGCCAGCGAGAACCGGATCCCGCGGATGCCGAGGTAGGGATTTTCCTCATCCGGTGCGGGGATGAGGTGGGAAAGCTTGTCGCCCCCGAGGTCAAAGCTGCGGATGGTAACGCTGTGCGGAGACACTTTTTCAGCAACTTCGCGGTAAAATTCGAACTGCACACTTTCGGAAGGAAGTTCATCTTTGCCCAGATAATGGAATTCAGTGCGATAAAGGCCTATACCATCGGCTCCCATGAGCGAGAGTTGGTCTATCTCAGAAAGCAGATCCAGATTGCAGCGGAGTTTTATCTTTCTCCCGTCCAGGGTCTGGGTGGGCAATTTGGCGATCTTGTGGGAAATCTTTTCACGTTCCAGATACCTTGCCAGAAGTTCTTTATATTTGTTTAGTGTGGCCTGGTCCGGATTGACGATCACGTGTCCCTCGATAGCGTCGAGGATCAGTGTGTCACCATCCCGGACATTTTCGAAGAGGTCTTGCACTCCCGCCACTGCGGTGATACCGAGGGAACGGGTGAGTATCGAAGCATGGGAGGTGAAACTGCCGTATTCGGAGCAATAAGCCTTTATCTGGTATCTGGCAAAACTGCTGACCAGAGAGGGTGTGCTCTCTGTAAGCACAGCTATCTCATCAGGTTGCCAATCATCAAGGTCACGTGGCTGCTGGCCTGTGATCGCGGCCAGGATCCTGTTTTCCACGTCTTTGTAATCCGCGGCACGCTCGGCAAAAAATTCGTTGGACATGTTCCTGAACTTGCCCAGAACCTTGGAGAAGGTTTTTTGCACGGCAATGGGAGCGGAATCAAGGTTATCGGAGATCGAATTGCTAATGTGGGGAATCAATTCAGGGTCATGCAGGATCATCAGATGCGTACGCAGGATCTCATCGTCCACTTTGGAACCTTCAATGCTCCGCAGATGAAAAGTGATATCTTTGGCTACAAGTTCGATCGCCTCATGCAAAGTATTGATTTCGGCGTCCACTTCTTCGCGGGTGATGTCCGTGCGTGTGATCACCCATGTTTGGGGTTGGATCTTACGAGCCCTTCCAATTTTTAGTCCGGAACGGATGACTACGCCGTTAAAGCCCTTCATTGCTGTTCACTCCTCCCCAAAACCGCTGGCTATGAGTTCCTCAATCTCCTGCAACAGGTATTCCTCATCCACGCCATCGGCGATCAGATTTACCACCGAACCGCATTCCGCGGCCAACATCATAACGCCCATGATGCTTTTCCCATTCACTTTCATGTCGTCTTTCTCAATGAAAAAATCACTGCGGTACTTGGTTGCCGCCTTGACGACCAAAGCAGACGGACGGGCGTGAAGCCCGAGTTTGTTAGTGATCTTAATCTGTTTCTCGAGCATCAAGAATATCTGATGTGGTTTTTAACATTGTTTGCTTGCGTATCTCTTCATTTACCAGACGGTTAAAATCCTCAGCCGCGTCATAACCCACACCCTTGAGGATCATGTTCATGGCCGCCACTTCCAGGATCACGGAGACGTTTTTACCCGGGGAAACAGGTAAAAAGATGATCGGCAGTTTTACTCCGAGGTGTTCGGCATAATTGTTGGAAAGCCCGATCCTTTCGTAATCCATGTTTTCCTGCCAGGGCATCAGTTCGATCTGAAGGTCAATATTCTTCTGTCGGCGGATCCTTTCTATGCCGAACATCTTTTCCACGTTGACGAATCCCACCCCGCGGATCTCCATGAAATAGCCGAACTCACGGCCGGGTTTGCCCAGAAGTTTGTCATCGATAAGGCGCATTGTTATCAGGTCATCACCCACCAGACTGTGGCCGCGGTGGATCAGGTCCAGGGCGCACTCACTCTTGCCGATACCGCTTTTCCCCGTAAGCATTATCCCGAGGCCAAAAACGTCGACCAGGGTCGCGTGTATTGTCTTCTCCAGGGCGAAAATATCCAGCAGATAGCGGGAAAGTTGCTGTACAAGCTGGATGGTGGACAAACGGCTGGATAGTATGGGAATGTTCAGATCGTTGGCCAGATATTCCATGGTGGGGGGAAGCGTGAGCCCCTTGGTTACAACGATGCAGGGAATATCTGTTTTGAAGACATCCCTGACCCGTTGAAGCATCGTTTCCTCATTGAGGCTCTGCAGGTAGTGCACCTCTGTCTCACCAAGGATCTGGATGCAATCAGAGACAAAAACCTCCAGAAAGCCCGCCAGGGCGAGCCCGGGACGGTTTATGTGGGGCGAGTTCAGTTTCCTGTTCAGGGTCTCCGGTTCAGTGACCAGGGATAACGCGAGGTCTTTCTTTTTGTTGTCAAAAAACTCACGGATCGTAATTTCTTTCATGGGGGGTTTCCTCAAACTCCGCGCCGCCTGAAAGGCATTAACCCATCAGGCGGCACGGGACGTGGATTATGGTTCGAACAGCTTGTAGTTCTGCTCATCACGCTTGACGATTACGTTCAGGCGGTCTGTTTCGATATTCTTGAAGATCAGGAACTCATCCTTCTGGTTGTCGAGTTTATCCATCGCTTCATATACGCTTAATATTTCAGGTACGACCCTTTTGGTTTTGATCGTCCTGCGGGCACGGTTTTCAGGGCTGTATAGAATGTCCGATTCACGGGAAAACTCACTGAATTGATCTTTGAGAGCACGTTTCTTGTGGTCGGTCACACGGTCTTTCAACTTCTTGATCTGGGCTTCCATCTTATCCAGCGCGTTGTCTATGGCAAGGTACAAATCCATTTCCTCAGACTGGCTTTGAAGGGTGAACCTTGAAGCGTGCAGGGTCAGTTCGCAAATATTGCGGCTGTTTTCCAGAGAAAGGATCGCGTGGATGCTGATGATGTGGTCAAAATACTTTTTGAGCTTCAGACACGAGCTTTCAACATGATCCCTGATCGCTTTCGTAAGCTCAAAGTGACGGGCTGTAATCGTGATCTGCATGTGTGATTCCTCCTTGTTAGATCTTGTTTATGGAAAGATTGTTCAGGTCTTCCAGGGATTCCTTGATTGCCTCGGCGAGGGTTGGATGGGCAAAGACGATCTTCTGGACCGTATCGGCGTTTGCTCCCAAAGATATAAGTATCGCGCCCTGGGCGATCAATTCTGTCGCACCCGGACCGATGATGTGCATGCCCACAAGGGCAGAATTATCTTCCCGGGCGATTGTTTTCACCATACCAAAGGTATTGCTCATGGCCATTGCCTTCCCGTTCGCGCTGAAGGGAAATTTCCCGATCTTGATCTCACCAAATTTCTCTTTGGCCTCGGCTTCAGTCAATCCCACGGATGCCAGCTCGGGGATGGTAAACGTGCATCTGGGAATGTTTTCATAGTCTATTTCCGGATAATCGAATTTTGAATCCTGGATGGCGCTGCGTATATGCGCGGCAGCAACAAGCCCCTGTTTGCTGGCAGTGTGGGCCAAAAGCAGTTTCCCGGTCGCGTCACCAATGGCATAGACATTGGGCAGATTGGTGCGCATAGTGGCATCGATGACGATGTAACCGTGATCCTTCTTAATCTGCAGCCCTTCCCAATCCAGGTCTGTTTGAGGTGTTCTGCCAACACTGATCAATACTTTTTCAACTGTCAAAGTTTTCCCGTCTGATAGTTCAAGATCCTGTCCCTCTTCGGTTTGGGAGATCTTTTGTACACCCACCCCGGTGGTGATGCTAATGCCTGCCTTTTTCAGGGCCTGGCTCAATCTACGCGAGATCTCCACGTCTTCGTTGGAGATGATCCTGGGCAAAAACTCAATTACATGTGTTTGGACTCCAAAGCTGTTCATGATTGAGGCTAATTCACATCCGATCACGCCACCGCCCACAACGGCCAATGTGGCGGGGAGCCTTTCCAGGTTCAGCAAGCCAGTGGAACTGAGTACTTCAACCTCATCGATGGTAATCCCGGGAAGCTCCTTGGGAAGAGAGCCCGTGGCAACGATCAGATAATCGGCCCCGACCGGTTCGCTACCATCAACGCGAACCTCATAGCCTGAGTCCGTGGCCGCTACGGTTTTCGCCCTTCCCTTGATGATCGGGATGCCACGTTTGCGGAAGAGATATTCAACGCCCCCGACCAGCTGTTCCACGATCGCGTTCTTGCGTGCGTAGATCTTTTTGTAATCCAGCTCTGTGTTTACCTGGGGCAGCCCGAAATCCTCCACATGGGCGAGTTCGGTAGCGAGTTCCGCGCTTTTTAGAAGCGACTTTGTGGGAATGCAGCCCCAGTTCAGGCACACCCCTCCAATGCGGTCGCTTTCTATGACCGCGCATTCGATTCCATACTGGTTCAGGCGAACGGCTGTTTCATAGCCGCCGGGTCCGCCCCCTATGATGACTACCTGATATCTGGACAAATTTCCTCCCTTATTGCCTTCTCAGCCTGCTGTTCAGGATTTCCAACTCAAACCTGTACTTGGCAACGATCCGCCTCGATATGTTCAAACCTTCTGATTTGAGATTTTCCACAATTTCCTGATCGCTCAGGGGGTGCTTTTTGTCCTCCGCGTCAACCAGTTGGATGATATATGTTTTCACGCGTTGCCGTGATATGCTCTCATAGTTGTCATCAAGGCCAGCCGTGCTGCTGAAGAAATCCTTCAGCGCGTAGATCCCATAGGGGGTTTCGGCAAATTTGTTTTTCACCACCCGGGATATGGTGGATTCACTCACGGAAAGGTCTCGAGCTATTGCCGCGTAAGTTAGCGGCAGCATTGTCCCATTACCCTTGTAAAAGAACTCCGGCTGGTGCTTGATAATGGATTGGGCCACCCGTTCCAGGGTTCGGGTGCGCATGTAGATGCTTTTAATAAGGAATTTAGCGCTGTTGATCCTGTCCCGCACAAACTGCAGGGTCGGTTTGTCATAGGAACCGCGGTTGATTATTTTACGGTAACGCGGGCTGATGATAATGTTTGGGGTGACGTTGTCATTGATTATGATCTCAAATTTTCCCTCGATCTGCTTTATAGTGATATCAGGAAATACATAGGCAGCGCTGGGGGACAAAATGCGCAACCCCGGTTTGGGATCCAGCCCCGCCACGATCTCTTTCATGGCCTGGATATATTCCTCCGCCACACCGTATTGGGAAGCTATCTTCTGATAACGCCTGTGGATCAGGTTATCGAACTGATCTGTACAAAGCCCCACCAGAATGCGGTTTTCCAGCTGCTCTTCACTTAGCTGGGAAAGCAGGCATTCACCCATGCTGCGGGATGTGATCCCCTTTGGATTCAGATGCAGGCAGATCCAGTGCAGTTCATTGGCCCGATCCTCTTTGATGCCGTAATGGCGGGCAATCTTGACTATGTCATAATTCTCAGGCAGGAAACCGTAATTGTTGCAACTATCCACCAATTCGGAGATAAAATCAACCTCATTTTCGGGCAAAGAGAGCGGATACAGCTGGCGCAGAAACTTATCCTTCCCGTTCTCCTCATAGCGGATGAGTTGGTCGCCTCTGTCGAGGTCGCCATCCGTTTTCATGCCTCCGTAGCTTTGGTGGTAATCGTTCCATTGGTCGAGAATCTCGGTCAGTTCCCTGGCCTCGGAAAGGGTCTGCCCATCTTCCTCGGAGCTTTCAGTATCCTCCAGCGTATCCTTGTCCTCCGGCTTTTCGGGTTCATACTCTTCTTCCTGGACCTCTTCATCATCCTTATCTTCGCGCAACTCCAGCAAGGGATTGTTTTCCAGCTCTTGTTTGATATATTGCTCCAGCTCCATCATTGGCAGGGTGAGCATTTTCAGGGATTGGAGCATTTTGGGTTTGAGGGCAAGCTCCTGCTTTTGCTTGAGGGAAAAGTGCTGGTTCAGTACGCTCATTGTCTTTGCTCAAAGGGATTGGTCAGGAATCTGTCTCCCAGATATACCTTTTTTGCTTTTTCATCATTTATCAGCTCCATTGAGGAACCGGATACGATTATCTTTCCTTCGAATATAATATAAGCGCGATTCACTATTTTCAAAGTTTCAATTACGCTGTGGTCGGTTAGCATCACGCCGATCTTTTTATCCCTTAGTTTGCCAATGATATCCTGGATATCCGCCACGGCGATGGGATCGACCCCGGCAAAAGGTTCGTCCATGAAGATGAAGGTGGGGTTCGTCACCAGGGAACGCGTTATCTCCAGCTTGCGCCTTTCCCCGCCGGACAGCGTATAGGCTTTTTGTTTGGCAAGCGAAGTGAGGTTCAATTCGTCCAGGGCGGATTCAAGCCTATGCTTCTGCTCTTTTTTGCTGATCCCCAGGGTCTGCAGGATGGCCAGGATGTTGTCCCGCACACTCAGTTTCGCGAAGATCGAAGGCGCCTGGGCAAGATAACCGAGTCCCAGCCGGGCACGTTTGTACATGGGATAATGCGTGATGTCCTTGGAATCAAAATAGACCTTGCCCTGGTTGGGTTTGGCCAACCCGAGAATCATGTAGAACGTGGTCGTTTTGCCCGCGCCATTGGGACCAAGTATGCCCACGACCTCACCCTGGGTCATTTCCATGCTGAGGTCATTGACCACCTTGCGCCCACCATATATTTTCACCAGATTCCTGGCTGATATTTTATGAGATTCCATAGTGGATATATTATCGGGAAGCTCTATGTTTGTCAAGAATTCTCATCAAATTTATAGATTCCCTTGATCCCGCGGCGCATCTTCATGTATTCCAGTTTATTGTCATCAGTGAACTTAGCCTCCAAGAAAACCCCGTCCGCGGTATTGATGAAGAAATCCCGCTCGTCGGTCTCCTCTTGAAAATAGTGGTAACTGACCTTGTTTTCTGCTTCAAACGCACGAATCATATCATCCTCAAAATCCAGCTTTATAAAATTCGCCCGCACCCAGTTCCTGCGCTCGCCCAAACGTTCCTCGCTGAATTCAACCCGGCAGGAATCAACCATTTCCGCCCTCCTGAGCTTACGCTCGTCAAGAAATAGATAGAATTCTCGCGCACTGGCTGTGGCAAAATCAGAACTGAACCTTGGCTGGCCTGTGAAAACAGCTTTGTCCTCCTCCATGAAGTAGATGAGGAAATCGCTGGTCATGCGATAATCCCGGCTTTGCGCCTCAACGTTGAAGGTGGCGACCAGTTTGCGGTCTTCATCAAAGAACTCCATCTTTTGGGAGCTGACAAAAAGCGTATCCTCCCCGGCTGTTTCCACCCGCGGATTTTCCGTCATATAGGCATATCCATTCCTGCGGTCCCAAAAAGCGTATCCACAGGTCGCGGAGGCATTTTCATCCGAGTCATATGACGAAACGCCCTGCCAAACTGTGAGGTTGTCCTCTTTCTTGTTGTAGATCGCGTATTCGGACCGGAACCAGCGGAAATTCCCCTCCTGCTTTGTTTCCGTTATGTAAACCCCTCCCCCGGCATTCAGATCCTCCGGTATCCTGTAGTAGGAAAGGCTGTCTGATTGCAGGGTCAGGGAATCATTGTTCACGATAACGTTTCCGTCCAGCCGGGCTATTTTTTGTTTGTCAAAGATCAACGCCCTGTCGCATTTGAATTCCGTTTTCCCATACCAGAAATGGACCTTGCCGTTCAGTTGCATGACCTGCTCATCCTGTACCTTGGTGAGGAAAAGCTTGTCCGAATGGATAACCTCCAATCTTTCATCCGGGTCCTGTGCCCAGAGTAGGAAAAAGAGCATCAGCAGCAAGCTACCAATCCAGATATTCTTCGCCAAAATAACCTTCTGCGGAAATACTGTCCATTTCCGTCGGGTAGATGCTCAGGGTTGTGCGCAGGTTCTTGCCTCTCAGGATATTGCCTTCGCGTATGAGGGTCACCCTGTCCGGAGCCACGATCTCATCGATATTGCGGTCCCAGGTCATCCTCGAAGTAATAACCTTCACGCCAGGCGAACTTAGTTCCACGTTGCCATAGGCAAAGACCTGGTTTCGGGCATCGTCAACGATCGTGCTGTCGGCTTTCATGACGGTCTTCTTCCCCTCGCTGTCCCAAGCCGTGATGTCCACTTCAAAGGCGTTGAGGATCCGCCTGTCGTAATATCGATCGATCCTGCCAGCTTCCAGAATGTAGGCGATGCCATCCCTGTCAAATTCGGTTATGGTGACGTTCCTGCTGGTTTCATCCGGCAGGTCGCGTTCCATGGCTGGTGTGGAGATGTCGAGTTTGCTGTCTCCACAGGCACATGTGGCCAGAAACAGGATCAGAAGTAACAGATCAACCGATCTTATCAAGATAGGCTTGAACTGCTTGTTCATAGAGGCCTTTCTTTGCCAGCACGAAATCTATGCATTCCCTCACGGCACCACGGCCACCGGCTTTTGTGGTCACGTGGTCCACCAAACCCCTGATCTTTTCCGGAGCGTCGGCAGGGCAGACGGAAAAAGCGGAATTATTCATGACCAGCAGGTCATTCCAGTCGTCACCCATATAAAGCACATTGCTGAAATCAAACCCCAATTGCTGCAGAAACTCGGTCAGGCATTGGAGTTTGTTGGCCTCCCCCTGGAAAAGATGATTGATCTTCAGGTCCTCACAGCGACGCTGCAAAAGTTCTGATCTCCTCCCGGTTATCACCGCGACCTGGACCTCGGTTTGGCGTAAGAGCATAAAGCCCATGCCGTCCTGCGCGTGGAAATTCTTGCTCTCCACGCCCCCGCTGTCATAGATGATCCTGCCATCCGTAAGCACTCCGTCACAATCAAAAACCAGCAACTTGATCTTATCCCATCTGATGAGGGATTTCTTAATTTTTGTGAGCTTTCTGTAACTCATCTCTTTCCTCCCGGGAGCGGGCGATAATGAGGCAATCCCGGATCAAATCTGCCAGTTTTTCCAAAGGCAGCATGCTGGCCGCGTCGCTGAGGGCTTTTGCTGGATCTGGGTGGGTCTCCAAAAAGAGCCCCTTCACCCTGCCTGTGGCCAAAGCGGCCCGGGCCATTTGTGGTGCGAATTCTGGATTGCCGCCTGAGTTTTTCCCGCTGGAGGGCAGCTGCAGGGAATGGGTGACGTCATAAACCACGGGATAGCCGAAACTTGCCAAGATGCCGAAGGAGCGGAAATCCACGACCAGGTTGTGGTATCCGAAACTGGTGCCCCGTTCCGTAAGCAGGATCTTCTTGTTCTCGCCTGCTTTGAGCGCTGCCGCGCGCATATCCTCCGGAGCCATGAACTGACCCTTTTTGATGTTGATGATCCTGCCCGAAGCCGCCGCGGTCCGGATAAGGTCCGTCTGACGGCTCAGGAAGGCAGGTATCTGCAGGATATCGCAAACCTTCGCCGCCGCGGAGATTTCCGCCTGCTCGTGAACATCGGTCAACAAAGGAAGTTCAAAACTCCGCCCGACGTGCTCAAGCAATTTCAGTCCCTCTTCCTCCCCCGGTCCGGTATAGGAATCCCCGGATGTGCGGTTGGCCTTTTTATACGAGGCCTTGAAAACCACGCAGATTCCGGTTTCCTCCCTTATCTGGGTAAGCTTCTGTGCCACTTCCTCCATCACCCGGAGTTTTTCCACGACGCAGGGCCCGGCGATCAGAAAGAAATCCCCGGCTGTGCTCAGCCGCTCATATAAGTCCATCATAACTTACTATTTAAGTTCCTTCACCCTTTCCCAACTGAAAAATTCATCGTCCCGTCCAAAATGCCCGTAGGACGCTGTGGGCAGGTATATCGGTCTACGCAGGTCAAGATAATCCAGAATTCCCTTTACTGTCAAGTCAAAACTGCGCCGGATCAACTTTTCGATCTCACTGTCCGGCATAACCCCGCTGCCGAAGGTATCGACCATCAGGGAAACCGGTTCGGCTTCGCCGATCACAAAGCTGAACTGCAGCAGACATTCGTCCGCCAGATCGGAGGCGACGACGCTCTTGGCGATGTGACGGGCCATATAGGCGGCGCTGCGGTCGACCTTGGTGGCGTCCTTGCCGGAAAAAGCCCCGCCTCCGTGCTGGGACCAGCCCCCGTAGGTATCCACGATGATCTTTCTGCCCGTCAGGCCTGTATCCGCCGCGGGGCCGCCCTCTGGCCATTTTCCCAGGGGATTGATCTTGACCGTGTAATCCTTTGCCCTGAAAGTGCTGCTGGCATCGCTTTCCATATCGTTTATCGTGGGGATGATCACTTTTCCCAGGATCTCTTCCTGCATCGCATCAAATTCAGAATCATCCATCTTGCGGTGATGCGTGGAGATCACGACGGTCTCCAGCGAAACCGGCTTCCTGCCCCGGTAACGGAAACTAACCTGGGATTTCGCGTCCGGGTAAATGCCGGGGATATTCCCGTTTTTCCTCTGCCTGGCCAGGTTTTGCATCAGATAGTGCGCCATGGCGATCGGCACGGGCATCAAATGTTTCGTCTGCCGGCAGGCATAGCCGAACATAAGGCCCTGGTCGCCCGCGCCTTCGTTCTTTTCCAGTGCTCCGGATTGGGCGTTCAGGTAATTATGGATTTCGCAATCGTATTTGAAGCCGAGGCCGTCAACCGAATACCCAATGTCTTCGATCACCTTGCGCACAACGGGTTCCGGATCTATCTTCACTTTTGAAGGCGAGGAAACCTCTCCTGAAAGTATCACCTTGTTTTTGGTGGCGAGGGTCTCACAGGCAATGCGGGAGTAGGGATCCCTGGCCAGATAGGCGTCCAGAATTGCGTCTGAGATCTGGTCGCATACCTTGTCCGGATGGCCTTCCGAGACGGATTCAGAAGTGAACACATACTCGTTGTCGTTGAAGACCGTGTTTTCATGTAAAGCCGTCATCTATATTCTCCTTAATTACATTTCTTCCATTTTCCATCAGGCGCGGGGTGAACTTGTCATCCGGGCCCATACAGCGGTCTTCCCTATCTTCCGGATAAAAAAATCCGGCCGCTAAAGCCGGATGAATTGTAATATCCGCACTTTAGCACATTTTTCCGCGGAGCAAAGGGCAAATCACCGCAATAAAATGGTACATCTCCGGGGATTCGAACCCCGGACCCACTGATTAAGAGTCAGTTGCTCTACCTACTGAGCTAGAGATGCATAATTTAAACAATGATTTTACATCCCCGGCTGTTGTCAAGTTAAAAGAGATCCCGGTACAGTGATACTTATGTTTACTGCTTTTTCTCCAGTTTCCTGCGGATCGTGGAAAGTTCTTCGAGAATGGAGCTTAACAGCCCCGCCTGGCCGATGGTTTCCGCTTTTGGCGCCGTGTCCTCAAAGTCCGTTACCAGCTGGGCGTTGATCCTCTGCAGGATGCGATCCTTGAGTTCTTCGCAATCCCGGATCCCGGGCAAGACGAGTTCCGCGTTCTGGGACTGGCTGGAGCCGGCGGTCTGCAGATGCAGTTTGTACGTCTTGTACATCCTTTCCACCGGGCCCTGGGTGATATCTATGTTGGTGATCTTGACATAGGGGACGGTCGTCCGCTTGCGCCAGAAAACGCCCTTATTCATCAGGACGGCCTCGCTGCCCAGACCGTACTCCATCGTGTTGTAAAACGCCTTGATATAGATCAGAATGAGAAAGAAAACGATCAGCCAGCCAAGCAATATCAGTAGACTGGCCAAAAGCGGTATCTCAATCATAAACAATACGGCAATTCCGATCAATCCAAGGATGAAAAACACGGCCCAGACAAAACGCCAGACCTTTTTCAGGTCGGCTTCAGGTTTGTGCATCTGTATCTCCATCATTACCTCCAGGTATTGTTATCAAGAGCTTCCGCGATCCATCAGCCTTTTTCGGCTGTTGGGTCGGAGTTGGTGTTTTTATGGTGGTGTTCATCCAAACAGGGCGGATCGGAAGATTTCCCAGCTTCACAATACTTTCCTTTTCATACAAGATATTTCGTTTGGGTTAATCTGGCAAGCTTAACTTGCGGCGATCAACCGCAAACGGATGCCCGGAATCCCCACCGTGCCGTTCCAGGCTTCAAATCATCCGGCGCGCGAATACCACCGCCAAGCCTCATTCGCTTCATGATCAGAGGAAAGAGTAAGTATAAAGAGGCCTCTGAAACAGGAGAAAAAACGATCGTATCTGATCTGGACATTTCCGCGTCTTTACGCTGATATCCTGGATATCGCCCAAATATCATTGACATCCTTGGGCAGCTCGGGATAATTTGTCCATGCCAAAGGACAGCAAAGAACTCATCAGGCTCGCCGGAAAAGGCGTCCCCGACGCCCAGGCGGAACTTGCGGACCGCAGCTTTTTCGGGATCGGGGTGGCCGAGGATACGTCCAGGGCGGTCAAATTGTGGCGCCAGGCCGCGGAGGGCGGGAACGCCCAAGCCCAGTATAAACTGGCGGCGGTCCTTTACTATGGCGAACTGGCGGAACGGGACTACGAAGCTGCCTATTTCTGGATCCTGCAGGCAGAATTTGGAGGGATCGCAGAAGCGGGCGGAAAAAGGGAGCTTATCGCGAAAAAGCTAAGTCCGGAGGTACAAGGCCGTGTGAAGGCCAGGGCAAAGAAATGGCGCGAATCAAGGGACCCGCGCCAATGATTGATCTATCTGAGGTGTTGGATCAGACGAGCTGCCTGATCGCCTCCCAACCCGGGAAACGAGCCGCCTGGCCCAGTTCCTCTTCAATGCGCATCAGTTGGTTGTATTTGTCCACCCGTTCACTGCGGGAAAGGGAGCCGGTTTTTATCTGGCCTGTGTTCATCGCCACAGCCAGGTCCGCTATGAAGGTATCTCCGGTTTCGCCGCTGCGGTGGGAGACCACGCAGGTCCAGCCGGCGGCGTGGGTGGTGTTGATGGCGTCGATCGTCTCCGTCACGCTTCCGATCTGGTTAAGCTTGATGAGGACGCTGTTGGCGACGTCTTTTTCGATCCCCTCCCGGATGATCGCGGGATTTGTGACGAAGATATCGTCGCCCACAAGCTGGATCTTTTCCCCGAGTGCCTCATTAAGCTTTTTCCAACCTTCCCAGTCGTTCTCGGCGAGTCCGTCCTCAAGGGATACGATGGGATATTTTTCCACCATGGTCTTGTAATAATCCACCATATATGCGGAATCAACCTGTTTTCCCTCAAAGAGGTAGCCGCCGTCTTTGACGAAGCTGGAAGCCGCTGAATCCAAGGCTATGCAGATATCCTTGCCAGGAGTGTAGCCGGCCGCGGTGATCGCTTCGACGATGATGGAAAGGGCATCTTCGTTGGAATCGAGGTTTGGCGCGAAACCTCCCTCGTCGCCAACGCCGGTTGCCAGACCGCGTTTTTTCAGGATGCCCTTGAGAGCGTGGAAGGTTTCCGCGTTCATGCGCAGGGCTTCATGGAAATTCGGGGCCCCGAGGGGCATGATCATGAATTCCTGGATGTCCACATTGTTATCCGCGTGTTCTCCGCCGTTGATGATGTTGCTCATCGGCACGGGCAAAGTGACGGCATTCACGCCACCCAGATAGCGGTAAAGTGGGATCTCCAGCTCAATGGCGCTGGCCCTCGCAATGGCCATGGAGACCGCGAGGATGGCGTTGGCTCCAAGCTTCGCCTTGTTCGGCGTGCCGTCCAGGGATAGCATTATCCCGTCCAGTTCGGCCTGACGCGTGGATTCCATCCCGTTGAGGGCCGGGGCGATTATATCATCGATGTTTTGCACGGCTTTGAGGGTTCCCTTGCCGCCGTAGCGGGATCTATCGCCATCACGCAATTCTATGGCCTCGCGCTCCCCTGTGGAAGCGCCTGAGGGCACCGCCGCATGGGCGAATATTCCGCTGGCAAGCTGGACATCCGCCTCGACGGTCGGGTTACCGCGTGAATCCAGTATTTCCCTTCCTTTTATGTACATTATTTCGGACATTAATGGTTACTCCTTTGGGTTGTGTTTTTAGTTTTTCTCAAAGATATTGGCTAGGGTCTTCACGGAACCGAGCAGCGCGGAGGATTCGTAAGGCACGACGACTGTCTTGTCACCCTGTTTGGTTACTTCCTGGAAAGCGGCGACATATTTGAGCGCCACAAGATACTGGGCGGGATCGGTGCTTGTCCCCTTCACGGCTTCGGAGATCAGGGCGATGGATTTGCGTTCTGCCTCTGCAACGAGGAGCTTCGCCTGGGCTTCACCGTCCGCGCGGGCGATCTTGGCCATCTTATCACCATCCGCCGTGCGGATCTGGTATTCCCTTTGTCCATCAGCTTCGAGGATCTTGGCGCGTTTGTCGCGTTCGGCGCGCATTTCCTTTTCCATTGCGGCGCGGATCTCCTCCGGAGGAAGGATCTCCTGCAATTCCACGCGGTTGACCTTCACGCCCCATTTGTCCGTCGCCTCATCCAGAATGTCGCGCAGTTTCGTGTTGATCGTATCGCGTGAGGTGAGTGTGAAATCCAGGGTGAGTTCGCCGATGATGTTACGCAGGGAAGTTTGGGTCAGTTTTTCGATCGCCTCGGGCAGGTTTCCTATCTCATACACGGCTTTGTAGGGATCCGTGACCTGGAAATAGAGCAGGGCGTTGATGATTATGGAAACGTTGTCGCTGGTGATCACATTCTGGCGGGGAAAGTCATAAACGGTTTCACGCAGGTCAATGCGATTCTCAGCTCTCTGCACCATTATACTGTTTCCACGGTAATCGGTCTTGTTATACCGCCAGTGGATCTGACGCATTTTATCAAATATGGGTACAATGATGTGGATGCCCGAATCGAGTGTTTTGAAATATTTACCAAGACGTTCCACAATAACCACTTCAGCCTGGCGGACGACGATAATGCTCCTGGAAATGAGGATTATCACGAAGACAGCCACTACAAGGCCAATAAAAATACCGATAGTCATAATTCACTCCTTTGAAATGAGTTTTGTTTCAATAAAACAACCCTCGCAATTTTGGCAAGGAAAAAGGTTTGCCAACCAAAAAGAAGATAGCACTTGACAAATATCAAATCCCCAGACATAATACATTATAATATTATATCATTTTCGGGGCTCAGTGTCCTTGCACATACAAAAATATTATATTCCAAACTGGAGATGAGAACAATGGAAAAAGTTCTGGTTCTGCTGATCTGCGCGATCATCCTGGCGGGATGCGCAGCCACCATATTCAGCAGCTGGAACGAAGACGACGCGAGGGTTACGGCCGAAATCCTGGCCGGGGATATCCTGTCCGGAAATTGGCTGCGGGAATACAACGCGGCGAACAAAGGCATGCCCGTGATACTCCTTTACAAACTGGAGAACCGGAGCAGCGAGCCCTTCCCCCTTTGTGGCCTGGAGGATAAACTTGCCCTGGATCTGCTGGCGAGCGGAAAGGTCAAGATGGTTATGCCCAAGGATGATTTTGCCGATCATGATGATCATATAAACCAAATCCTTGATTCCGAATTACCCATCCGGGAAAGTGGAGCGGATATCCTGCTGAAGGGCTCCATTGATACTCTCGCGGATAAATCCCAACTGATTTTCCAGCTTGAGCTAAAGCTGATCGACGCCCAAAGTGGAAACACGCTCCACCGCGCTTTCAGGACACATCAGAAACCGCTTAAGCAGCCAAAAAAAAGAACCGCCTGACAGAAATTTTAAAATAAATACCTGGAGTAGATATGCAAATTACCAAACTCGACCAGATGTTCGATATCCTGAAACCCCGCCCCAACAAGCGCCTTGTGGCCGCATGGGGAGTTGACGCCCACACGATCTGCGCAGTCCATGAAGCTGTCAGGATGGATCTGATCGAAGCGATCCTGGTAGGCGACGAGAAGCTGATCAAGAAAGTATGCTCGGAAGAAGGAATTGATCCCGGATCTTTTCGCATAGTGCACACTGCAAATGACGTCGCCGCGGCCGTCAAAGCCGTGGATTTGATCAATGCCGGCGAAGGTGATTTCCTGATGAAGGGCTTGCTCAGCACGGACCGCTATATGCGGGCCATCCTCAACAAGGAAAAAGGCCTGATGGACAAAGGCGCCATCCTCTCCCACGTCACGGTGTCCGAGCCCAAAACCTACCACAAGCTGCTGATCTTCGGGGATGTCGCGATCATCCCATTGCCGGATCTTGTCCAGAAGGTCGCCATCACGAATTACCTGATCAAGGTGGCCCATTTCCTGGGCATCGAAAAACCCAAGGTCGGCATCCAGGCCGCTTCCGAACAGACCCTCCCAAAGATCCCCTCCTGCGCGGACGGAGCGATCATCGCCAAGATGGCCCAGCGTGGACAGATCAAAGGAGCCATCGTCGAAGGTCCGCTGGGCTTCGATTTGATCATAGACAAGGAGAGTGCCGAGATAAAGGGCGTGAAGAGCGAGGTGTGCGGGGATGCCGATTGCATCCTTTTCCCGAATATCGAGGCCGGAAACACATTTTACAAATCCATCGTCAAACTCATGGACAGCGAACTCTGCGCCATCGTCATGGGCGCCCGGGTCCCGGCGGTCCTCACCTCCAGGGGCGACAGCGAGCAATCAAAACTATATTCGATAGCCCTGGCAGCTTTGCTGGCCTAAGCCGGATAAATATGCGAGAGGTTTGAAATGAGCCAGATAAAAAAACTGGACCAACTGGCCGAGCATGTGAGAAACTCAGGCGCCAAAACCCGCATCGCGGTTGCCGCCGGGGAGGACGTGAACACCCTCTCCTCTTTGGGCAGGGCGGCGGAGGAAGGTTTCGTGCAGGGGATATTGCTCGGCAATCGAGAACGGATAAAACAGTTATGCACCCGTGAAGGCCTTGATCCCAAGCTGTTTGAGATCATTGGCGCCACGGATGCCAAAGATGCCACCGTCAAAGCGGTCAGAATGGTGAGATCCGGCGAAGCGGACGTCCTCATGAAAGGCATGGTGGGAACGGACACATTCCTCAAGGCCGTTTTGGACAAAGAACAGGGTTTGTTGCCCAAAAAGGCCGTGATGAGCTATGTGTGCGCGCTTGAAATACCCCGCTACCACAAGCTGCTGTTTATCAGCGACACCGCCGTTTTGCCCTATCCGGACCTGGATCAGAAGATCGCCATGGTGAGATACAGCGTTGCCATGGCCCGGCTTTTTGGCATCAAGAAGCCCAGGGTCGCACTGGTTACCTCGACCGAAAAGGTCAGCCCAAACCTGCCCAACACGCTTGAGTATGCCATGATCTCCAAAATGGCGGAGCGCGGGCAGATCAAAAACTGCATCATCGACGG
>CAYRVG010000054.1:0-11276 GCA_964427765.1 uncultured Candidatus Cloacimonadota bacterium | reverse complement strand
CAGCCTCACGACCCTGCCCATGGGCGGCGGCAAGGGCGGTTCGGATTTCAATCCCCGCGGCCGTTCGGATGAGGAAGTACACAGGTTCTGCCATTCCTTCATGCTGGAGCTTTTCCGCCATCTTGGCCCCAACACGGACGTCCCCGCTGGCGATATCGGAGTGGGCAAGCGCGAGATCGGTTTCATGTACGGCATGTACAAAAAGATCAAAAATGAGGTCTCCGGCGTCTTCACCGGCAAGGGCCTTGACTGGGGCGGAAGCCTGATCCGGCCGCAAGCCACAGGCTATGGAACAGTATATTTCGCCAAAGAGATGCTCAAGACCAAAGGTGACAGCTTTGAAGGAAAAAATGTACTCATATCCGGATCAGGTAACGTCGCCCAGTACGCGATACAAAAAGTTAACGAACTGGGTGGAAAGCCCATCACCGCTTCCGATTCCGATGGTTTCATCCACGATCCGGACGGGATCAAGGGCGAAAAGTGGGACTTCCTGATGGAACTCAAGAACGTCCGCCGCGGCAGGATCAAGGAATATGCGGAGGAGTTCGGCGTCAAGTACTACGAAGGCCAGCGTCCCTGGGGTATCCCCGGAGAAATTGCCCTGCCTTGCGCCACGCAGAACGAGATCAACGGAGAAGAAGCCAAGACCCTCATCAAGAACGGCTGCATCTGCGTTTCCGAAGGCGCGAACATGCCCACCACCCTTGAAGGCGTGGAGGTTTTCCTGGACCAAAAGATCCTTTACGGCCCCGGAAAGGCTGCCAACGCCGGTGGAGTGGCAACTTCAGGACTCGAGATGACCCAAAACAGCATGCGCATTTCCTGGACCAGTGAAGAAGTCGACGAAAAGCTTCAAAGTATCATGAAAGCCATCCATGCACAATGTGAAAACTACGGCAAGGAAGGCTCTTTCATCAATTATGTGAAAGGCGCCAACGTGGCCGGATTCATCAAGGTCGCCAACGCCATGATGGATCAGGGGCTTATCTAATAAACACCGTTGGTAAAAGACCAAGGGGAAAGCGGGAGAATCTTGCCTTCCCCTCTTTTACGAATAGTTTATTTGCAGATGGCAAGGCACGTATTGAAAGGGATGGATATTTTTAGCAAAAGGAGTTTTGAATGTTATTGGATTTGGTGACTCAGAACCGTAGTTACCGCAGGTTTGACGAGGAAAAGCGGCTCAACCAGAATGACCTGCTTGAGATGGTCAATTGCGCCAGGCTTTCCCCCAGCGCGTCCAACCGTCAGGTTTTGCGCTATTACCTGATAACCGAGAAGAAAGATTGCGCGCTCATCTTTCCCCATCTCAACTGGGCTGGTTATTTGAAAACCTGGGAAGGCCCTGAACCCGGAGAACGTCCTGCCGCCTATATTATCATGCTGGCACCCCGTAAAATGGAAAACCCCCAGTACATTGATGCCGGGATAGCCGCCCAAAGCATGATGCTCTGCGCCGCGGAGAAAGGCATTGGCGGTTGCATGCTGGCCTCTGTGCAGAAAGAGGCCGTGCATAGCCTGTTCAGGCTTCCCGCCTCGATGGAAGTGGTGTTGGTCCTGGCTTTGGGGATCCCGGCGGAAAAAGTTGTCATCGAAACTATGAGTGATCCTTCAGCTATCGAATACTGGCGTGATGAACAGGGTGTGCATCATGTCCCCAAACGAAAACTGGAGGACATAGTCCTTTCTGAGAGCGACTATCAGATCTTTGAGAGCTACAAATAATTTTGCCGCCGGCAGAATTTTCAACCTTTATGGTTGTTCAAAGGTCTTAAACTGGCGATCATAAATTGTCATTGACTAAATAAGCGCTGCCTTGAGTTTTGGGTTGGGAATAAAATCATAATGAATGAATTTTTCAGCAAACTAAATAGATATAAACGGGGATTGAACCTGCAGATAGTTGCGCGGGCCATGGTTATCGCTGCTGTCTGCTTGATCGGCATTGTGCATCTTTACTATCTGGTTTGGCTGAACACCACCCCTCAATCAAATTCCCTGACATGGATGAATTATCTTTTGCGCATTGGTTTTCTCGCTCTCATCGTGTATCTCGTGATCCACGTCTGGCGCCACTTTTTCACCATTCCCAAAACCGCCAAATGGCTGGACCGCCAGATCGACCATGATGATGATCTATACCAGAATCTATATGAATTGAACAGCCAGAAAGAAAACGAGCCCGTGCTGAATGTGTTGGCAAACCAAGCCCATAAACGCCTGGATAAGCATCGTTATGCTCTGCCAAAACTCTTCCAGGCCAACCAGTGGTTGATCCTCGTCTTTTTATTGGTGGGGATCGGCAGTTTCTGGACGCTTTCCTGGGGTGATTTCCGCTTTGCCTTCAATCAATTCTATACCAATGAGGCTGAATCCGTAGAATTCAAAAAAACGATAGAGGTTAGCCCGGGTAACGCCACCATCGGCAGAGGCGAGCAACTCGTGATCAAGGTGGAGGATCCGGATCTCAGATTGCGGCACAGGCTTTTCTACCGTTGGGACAAACAGTGGCGCGAACTGGCGATGACGGATAACTCCTACACTTTTAAAATCCTGGAAAATTCCATCGAATATTATGTCCAAAATGAGGTGGCAAAAAGCCAGACCTACAATATCACCTGCCTGGATGAGCCCTTCGCTAAAAGCTGGTCCGTAACTTACAACTATCCTGCTTACACAGGCCTGGGAACCTCTCTGGATACTTTGAGTTATGGCAATATAGAGGCCTACAGGCATAGCGAAGTCATTCTTTCCATTGGCACGAACATACCTGCCGAGAAAGCTGTAATGCGCTTTTCAGACGGAACTTCCCGGAACCTGCAAAAAGTTGACGCCACCAGTTTCAGCACCAGGATAACCATCACTGAACCCAAAAACTGGTATCTGGAACTGACCGACGCCCTAGGCAGAAAATCCAGGCCTGAAGAAAAAAGCATCTCCATCATCCCGGACCAGGCACCAGAGGTCCGCATCATCTTCCCAGGAGAAGACGTCGTCCTGGACCAGAACTTACTGCTCCCGCTCATCCTCTCCGCCAATGACGATTTTGGCTTGCGCAACCTCACCCTGCATTATCAGGTCAATGACCGGCCCGCCGAATCTTCCGTTCTGCAAGAACTGATCACATCAAAACTTTTTACCCTGGATTATACTTTCGAC
This sequence comes from uncultured Candidatus Cloacimonadota bacterium, assembly GCA_964427765.1. Lineage (GTDB taxonomy): Bacteria > Cloacimonadota > Cloacimonadia > Cloacimonadales > Cloacimonadaceae > Syntrophosphaera. The sequence goes on along the minus strand of CAYRVG010000054.1, from coordinate 8,114 downwards.
CTGAAGGGAATGGGGCTCCTGCCTGGAGATTATGTTACTTACTGGGCGGAGGTTTATGACAATTCCCCTTCCGGGCAGAGTGCCACGAGCGCGAAGTACAAAGCCAGGTTCCCTTCGATCGAGGAGATCTACAAAGATATCGAACGCCAGGAAGAACTCAAGACCCAGGAACTCTCTTCAGCTTTGGAAAAATCCCGCGAGCTGCAAAAGGATTTTGAGCAAAAACGGCGCGAACTCATGAAGGACGACAACGTCGAGTGGGAAGACCAGAAGCAGCTTGAGAAGATCCTCGAAGAACAGCAAAACCTGGCCGAACAAGTGGAAAACGTCTCCGAAGACTTCCAGGGATTGATCGAAAAACTGCAAAAGAATGAGGCGATCTCGGCTGAGATGCTGCAGAAAATGCAGAAGATACAGGAACTGATGGAAGAGATCAGCAACGAGGAACTGCGCGAGGCCATGAGCAAGTTCGAGCAAGCCCTGCAGCACCTTGACCCTGAGGATCTCCGCAAGGCCATGGAAAATTACAAGTTCTCCATGGAGGACTTTGGCGAAAGGATCGACCAGACCCTGGATCTATTGGAAAGCATTAAAAAGGAACAGGCCCTGGAAAAGGCGCTGCAGATATCACAGGAAATGGAAAAAATGCAAGGCGCCCTGAAAGAGAAAACTGGCGATAACAACCAGGATAATATGCGGCTTGCCCAAGAACAGCAAACTATTGAGGACAAACTGGACGCGCTTCAGGAACAGCTGGAGAACGCGGACGAACTGCTCGATCCGAACAAGGACCAACAGATCAAGCAGGAGATGGACCAGCTCAGGCAGGAAATGCAAAAAAGCGGATTGAAGCAGAACATGCAGCAAAGCCAGCAATCCCTTAAACAGAATAAACGTTCAGCCTCGCAGCAATCCCAGTCCGAAGCTTTGGAAAAGATGCGCCTCTTCACCAAGCGACTTGGCGAAATGAGGGATTCCATGGGCGGAGGCAGCCAGCAGGAAGTGATGAACGCCATGCAACAGGCCATCCGCGAACTGCTCATCTTCTCCAAGCAGCACGAGGATCTTCGCGACCGGGTAGGTGATAATCCATACAGCATAGTATCAGACCTGATCGCCCATTACGAGGGCCTCCAGGTTTCTTTGAACAGGCTCTTCAGCGCTCCCCAGGTGACCCTCTTCCTACCTCCCAAATTCTTCATCGACCTCACCGACACCAACAAGGCCTACCGGGATATTTTCATCAATGTCAACGAGATGCAATACCGCCTTGTGCCCCAGCAGCTGGACGAGATCCAGAGAGGCTTGAACCTGATGGTCTACGACCTGATGCAGACCTTGAACAACGCCTCGACCGGAGGCGGCGGCGGGGGGAACATGAAATCCCTGATGCAAATGCTGGACCAGATGGGACAGGAACAGATGGCCATGAACATGCTTACGGAGCAGATCTTCATGCAGTTGCAGCAACAGGGCGGAAGGATGAGCCCCGCCATGCAGCAGCAGCTCCAGAAACTGGCCAGCGACCAGGAACGCCTGGCGGAAAACCTGAAACGGGCTCTGCAAAACAACCCCGAAGCCCAGAAACAGGGCAACGCGATCAAACAGATCATCGATGAGGCGGAGTCAATATCCCGCCAGCTGCGCTCCAACCAGCTTTCCCGGGATCTTCTGGATCGCCAGGAAAACATCCTCTCCAGACTTCTGGACGCCCAGCGCTCGATCAACAAACGCGAATTCAGCGAACGCCGCAAAGCGGAAACAGCCGATCCCTCGATCCGCCAGATCCAAACCGATGAAGATTATCAAACCCTGCGCCGCAAGGCAATGCTGGATGATGCCTACCGCCTCTTCCCCGCATCTTACCAGCAGGTCATCCTCAAATACCTCAAACTGTTAAATGAATAACTTTCACATGTTCAAACCCGTTTGCCTGCTTCTCGCTTTGCTGATAATTGCCTCTTTGTTACCGGGCCAGTATGATGAAAAGAACATCCTCACGCAGCAGGCCTACCAGCTGATGGCCCAAAGGAAATACGCCGAGGCGCAAAAACTGTTTGAAGAGATCCTGCAGCAGTTTCCTGATGACGCGAACAGCGTTCTCCAGCTGCTGAACATATATTTCCAGACCTCGCAATTGGACAACGCGGAAGCGTTGCTAAAATCACATCGCCGGATACTGCCTGAAAAACAGGCAACCGAGCAGGAGATCCTCCTTCTCATCATGCAGGGCAGGCAGAATGATGCCTGGAAACTCAGCGAGTCGCACCTGCAGCGCCAGAATTACAGTGAGAACACCTACCGCCTGCTGGCAGCCTATTTTGAACGCCGCGGCTTTTACGACCAGGTTTTACAACTTTATAAAGACGCGCGCGAACAGCTGGGCAAACCTGACCTCTTCAGGCTTGAAACGGCCAACGCCGCCATGAATTACAAACTCTTCGACCAGGCTCTGAACGAATATCTGGCTTATCTGGAAAAAAATTCCTCCAACCTCTATTTCATCAACAACCAGTGCCAGACCATCCTTATGGAGGACCCAACCAGGATCGGAGTTATCGGAGAATATGCCAAAAACAGTGACAGCACAATTATCCAGGAACTTTATGCCAATGCCCTGGTTACCCAGGAGCAATATGCTTCCGCGCTGGAAGTCTACAAATCACTCCCGGTTGAAAAACTGGTGGGGTTCGCCAATCAACAATACAAGGAACTTAACGACGAGATAGCCCTCTCCTCATTCCAATACCTGGAGCAGACCGCCTCCGAGCCTGTCGACAGAAATAAATACCGTCTCCGGCAGGCCACGATCCATTACCGCAACGGGCGGTATCCCCAAACCAAACTTCTGCTGGAAGAGGTAATCGCGGATACCATAATGCTGGAGTCCAGAAACCTCCACCGCAAAGGCATAAACCTCAAGGCCCGCAAATTGATGGCGGAAAATTCACTTGCCCTCTCCCGGGATGTCGGCCAGGCGAAAAAATGGCTGGTCCAGGCAAAGGACTTCTGCACCAATAGTTTTGACACGCAGGACATCGATCTTGCCCTTGTCAGCTTGCGGATGATCCAGGAAGACTATTCAACCGCCCTTGAGGATCTGGGATCGATCACCGAGGAAAAACACAGGGAAACGAGGGATTATTATCGTTTCAGCATTGAACTGTTGCGCGGGAACACGGATCTGGCGGACAGCCTGATGAACGAGTACATCATACACCATCCCGCCGGCAGATATGTGAACGACGCCATCTATCAGATGATGTTCACCTATTCTCTGGAGGGTCCGCTGAGGGAGGATTTTTTCCAGGCCTGGCGCCAGATGCTTTTGCAGGACCCGGCGGCGGTGGACACTCTCAAGGATATCTTTGATCAAACCGAGGATGAGGAACTTCTCACCCTGGCCATAGAATGGGCGATCCTGCTGGCGGATCACACCCGTGCCGCTGAGCTTTTGAAACATGAATGGCAGGACCCGGTCAGCGCCGAATACGCCTCTCTGCTTGAACTTATCCTCACGCGAAATAGCTCTGCCGAACAGCGCCTGGCAAGGGAATTCCTCAAATCCAATCCCAACAGCATCTTTGCCCCGAAATTCCGGCAAAGCCTGAGCCGCCTGAATGAAAACCGCCCGGATTTCTGATCTGCCCACTCTGCCTCAGGCCACCATGAAGAGGACCAGCTCCCGGCCACAAGCCATTCCAGGCTGTTGGATTGCCGATGAAAATCCCAAACCCCGCCGGAAAGGGAGAGGGGGTTATCTCAAGATTGGATGTGGCGCGTGACGACCCCGCTGTTCCCAAACCTGAAAATCATAGAAAGGGAAGGAGGAGCCCATAGTGTATCAAGAACCTTATAGCTTCAACACCACTCGTTACATGGAGGATGATCGTTTTGCCAGGATCAGGAAATTTGCCTCCAGCCAGGATACCCCGATCCTGATCATGGATCTGGATATCGTTAAAACCAAATATCTGGAGCTTCAGCAGAGTATGCCCAACCTGCAGATCTACTATGCCGTGAAAGCCAATCCCATCAACGAGGTAATATCCCTTCTGCACGAGCTTGGGGCTGGCTTCGACGTCGCTTCCGTGTATGAACTCAAGCAGCTCTTAAGATTGGGCATATCACCCCGGAAAATGAGTTACGGAAACACCATTAAAAAAGAGGCGGATATCCGTTTCTTTCATGAAAATGGTGTACCCATGTATGCCACCGACAGCGAGGACGACCTGCATAAGATCGCCAGGAATGCCCCCGGCTCGAAGGTATATTTCAGGTTATTGACCGAGGGCACAGGTGCGGATTGGCCGCTTTCCCGCAAATTTGGAGCCCACCCGGATATCATCTACTATCTCATGATCAAAGCTGTCGAGCTCGGTCTGGAGCCCTGGGGGATCTCCTTCCACGTGGGTTCACAACAGCGCGATGTTGGTCAGTGGGACGATGCCATTGCAAGATGCAAATATATCTTCGACGCGGTCCTGGAAGAGGGCATAGAGCTAAAAATGATCAACCTTGGCGGCGGCTATCCCGCAAGCTATGTGGATCCATCCTATTCCATCCAGGAATACAGCACGGAGATAAAACGCTTCTTAACAGAGGATTTTGGCGAAAACATACCCCAGATCGTAATGGAACCCGGACGCTCACTGGTCGCGGATGCCGGCGTGATAGTGGCCGAAGTGATCAACATCGCGAAAAAGGCAAAGAACAACATTTACAAGTGGGTGTTCCTGGATGTGGGTAAGTTCGGTGGGTTGATCGAAACCATCGATGAATCGATCAAGTTCCCCATCTTTTTCGAGCGGGAGGGAATGGCGGACGAGATAATCCTTGCCGGCCCAACCTGCGACGGCATGGACATCATGTATGAAAATTTTAAGTACCAGATGCCGGATACCACCCGTCCCGGGGACAGGGTTTACATTTTTACCGCCGGCGCCTATACACAAAGTTATTCTTCGGTAAATTTCAATGGATTCCCGCCCTTGCGCGCGGTGATCCTGCCGCCTGAATGATCTCAAGGAGACAAAGATGAAAAGACTCGCTTTGCAGGACCTGCAGTATTTTATGCAAGAGGTCTTTACGCGCATCGGTGTGCCTGAGGATGAAGCCGCGATCTGCGCCGAAGTCCTGATCGCCAGTGACAGGCGCGGCATCGAATCACACGGCATCGGCCGCCTCAAGATGTATTATGACCGCATCAAACTGGGCATCCAGAACCCGCTCACCAGAATCGACGTTATCCGGGATAAAGCCGCCACGGCCGTCTGGGACGCGAACCACGGCATGGGCCACGTGGCCAGCCACCGCGCGATGGAGACGGCGATCCAAAAGGCCTCCCAATATGGGCTGGGAGCCGTGGCCGTACGCAATTCCACCCATTTCGGCATCTGCGGATACTACGCGGAAATGGCCTGCCAGAAGGACATGCTGGGCCTGGTCTTCACCAACGCCCGTCCCTCCGTCTGCCCCACCCACGGGGTCGAGCCCCTGTTGGGAACGAACCCCATCTGCTTCGGCGCGCCGACGGACCTTCCCTTTCCCTTTGTGTATGACGCGGCCACATCCATCAGCCAGCGCGGCAAGATCGAACAATACGCGCGCGAGGAAAAGCCAACCCCCGAAGGCTGGGCGATCGACCTTCAGGGAAATCCCCATACCCAGACCGAGAAGCTCCTAGTGGACCTCGTCCAAAGAAAGGCATCGCTGCTCCCCATCGGCGGTAACGACGAGATATCCGGCGGACACAAGGGCTACGGGCTTTCCGCCATGGTGGAGATCCTCTGCGCGGCGCTGCAAAACGGTTCCTTCATGGACCAGCTCCTGGGCAGGGATGAAGAGGGAAATGCCGTCCCCTATAAACTGGGGCATTTTTTCCTGGCCCTGAACATCGATTTCTTCACCGATATCGCGGAGTTCAAAAAGACCGCCGGCCAGATCTGCCGCAAACTGCAAAACTCACAGATCCTGCCCGGCCGCGAAAGGATCTGGGTGGCTGGGGAAAAGGAATATGAAAAGGAACTGGAGATAACTAAATTGGGAGTGCCCATCATCCCGAACCTTGAGAAAAACATCGACATCATGTGCCGGGAACTGGGAATCCGCAATCCTCTTACCGAAAGCCCCTGACCATGCACAGAGTCTGAAACCAAAAACCAGTTTCCGCCACAGCCTGATCATCTAAGTTGTCACTCCCTAAACTCATGATACCAAGCATGAGTCCCAAATTGAGTGAGTTTTGAACTTGACAAAAACAACCTCATTCAAATAGAATACATCTATCTTACAAAAAAGGAGAAAAAATGAAAAAACTAATTTTTATCCTGATAGCCCTCACACTCCTCAGCCTTTGCCTGGCCATCGAGTTTGAGTTTGACGGTGAGAACCGCACCCGTGCCGCGTTCTATAACGATATGTCCGAGCGGGACGGCGGCCACGTGGACAACCGGGCGTATCTCGGCATGAACGCGCATTTGTTTGATAATCTCATGATGCGCGTAAATCTTCAATTTGGTGACGTGATCTGGGGTGATCATTATATCTGTAAAGAGAAGAGTTCCTGGGGAGGTTTACCCGCAGCCGTTGATGTCAAAGCTTATGAATTGTATGTTGATTACAGGATCGAGGCGATCCAATCGAACATCAGGGTCGGCCAGCAATACTGGCGGGATCACATGAGCCTGATTCTGGACGATTCCTTCTCCGGGGTGATGCTGCAGATGGACGACCTGGCCGGATTTAAGACCGACCTTGGCTGGATCAAGGTCAACGAATACGATCCCTACGAGAAAGACGACTACAACTATTTCTTGGTGAACATGCAAACCGCGGAAAAAGTCCCCATGGGTATCCTGGCTTCCTTTGCCCACGATGCCAATGCGGATTACAGCACCCTCACCCTGATGCCGAATATAAGCTTGGAAGCGGATCCCCTGAGCATCGACGCGGCGGCTTTCATGGGCATCCACATGATCGAGGACGCGGATAATGAGATCGGCTTCGGCGCGGCGGTGAAAGCCAATACGGATCTCGACGCGCTCAACCTTGGCGCGGACATCCTCTTTGCCACCGAAAACGGCATTGAAACACTATCACCATATTATATGAACGGCCTTTACATCTACGGCATCGGCAGGCATCATGATGGCGTGAATCTATATTGGGACTGGGCGGGACCATATAATTTCAATGCTGATACCTTCCTCTCCTTTGTCGGCCAGATCGGCGCTCCCATCACCGAAAAGATCGGCTTTTTCGGAGCTGCCGGATATCTGATCGACGAGGGCTTTGAAGTGAACGCGGGCCTTGAATATGATATTATCCCAGACCTGATGCAATTGGCCGGATACGCTGCCATGGGTTGGCATGAGGATTTTGAATACGGTGAGAAGTCCGATGGCCCAACGAATTATGTTTTGGGAACGACCCTCTTTATCGCATTCTGATTTCTGATTAAGTGGTAAAACCCGGATCCCCTTTCGGACCCGGGTTTTTCTTTTGCGTTATTCCCGCTCTTATAAACCGAATGGGCATTCACAATACTGCCCCAGGATATCATGCCTGGATTTGATTCGCCCACCACAAACCCACAACCGCCTGAGTTCACGCTGGTTCAGCGTTTTCTGAGCGCGAGGTCAGGCAGTTATGAGGAGGTCAGGGAAAAGGGAGGATTCGGCTTTGCTTACGCACACCTTTTGCAAGTGAGCCGATACTACCTTTCGAACTGCATAAGAAATTTATTTCATCAGCATCATCTTGATGATCCGGGTTTCATTCCCCGTATGCACGCGGGCGAAATATACGCCGCTGGCCACGCCGCGGCCGCTGCCGTCTTTGCCGTCCCACCTCAGGCTGTGGGCTCCGGCGGAGAGACGTTCGTTGATCAGGCTTTTCACCTTTTGCCCGCGGAGGTTGTAGATATCCAGGCAAACCTTCCCGCTTTTGGCCAGGTTGAAAGATATGTTCACATCCGGATTGAAGGGATTGGGATAAACCTGGAAAGCGCTTAGCGGCGCTTGCACAGGATCGTCCGCGCCCACGGCGTAATTGCTGACCTCGATGGAGCCGTCGTAAATGCCCGGCTCCGACGGGATGAATTCGAATCTCCC
>CAYRVG010000053.1:0-18470 GCA_964427765.1 uncultured Candidatus Cloacimonadota bacterium | reverse complement strand
CTGGCGCTTCCACTCAAAATAGGGGGTTATTGCATCCTCGAAAGCGTCGTAATAGATGATAAGGAGTTTGCCGAAGCTGTCGCTGACCGAAGTATAGCGCGAATCGTCCCAATTCAGGAAATGGTTCTCGTAGATTCCCATGAACTCACGCGATATCTCATCCCTGGATCTGGGCAGCACATTGACAGTGTCCATCCCCTCCGCGTATACGCGCACCTTGTATGAGGTGTAGATCCTCAGGGTCCGGGTCACGGGATTATAGGCAAAGGGCACCGTCCTGACCACAATGCCGCGGTAATCCCTCATGATATAGGGCTCAGATAGTGTGGCCACCTGATCGGGATAGAATTCATCCCTCTCATACATTCTGTCGAAGGTGAAAGGCACCGTCGCCGGATCTATGTCACGGGTCAGGTCACCTTTGGAGGGCGCTATGGGAAGCTCTATCTCTTCAAATTCAAGATCGTAGACCTCGAGCTTCATCAAGGCCTGGTCGTCGATTATGATGCTTCTGTTCATGACAGGGAGTTCGGGGAACCCGGCTTCCAAGAGTTCCCCCTCCTTGCGGAGGGATACCTGGAACCATTCCTCCCCGTCGATTTCCAATTTGGTTTTTTCATACTCGCCAAGATTGAATTGGACCACAGTCTCGGAGGCTGTGGAGGAAATTACTTCCGCCGAATTCACACCGTTGCCGATTTGCACTGTTTCAGCGGCAAAAAGCGGCAGCAACGCGAGCAGCAGAGGAATGAGGATCAAACGGCGCATAATGACTCCTTTGTTCCATTGGAACGCATATGATTTTTGTTACAGTTACCCTTGAACGCTAGGAAAATCAGATTCTTTGAAGCCAGCCTGCAGATATCCTGCCCCGATGCCTCTCCGGATACCATGTTAAAAGATAAAAAAAAGCAACATTATCTCACTCTCCCAAACTCCAAGCGTGATATTTCTAATGACTTGCATTATTTATGTTACTGAGGGGTATCGGGAAATAATGTCAAGGAAAATATGAGTTTTATTTTTATACAAGTACTTTGAATGTCGAAAAGAATCAACGGCTGTTTTTGACCTGCCACCCTTCCGCGCCTTTTGCAATAACACTTCCCACGCCTGGCTGCTAATCCGGCGCCGGGAACCCCGCCCGGAGAAAAGCCGGAGATTCCAGCCCAGGCTTCTAAAGATCAACCTCGCTTCCCGCTTTCCCTTTGAACCATACATGAAGTGAACCTGGGGCAAGGCATCAGCCATTAATGGCTTTTGAATACCATGTGATCCGGAGAAAGTATCGCAGAAACAGAGACGGGGCGGAGGCGGCAAACCCGGGAGCCACTGATTTACCTTGACAGATAAAGGCTCTCAAAATGATTAATTATAAGTTAGTAAACTAAACAAAGTCAAATGCCTGTTCAAATGGCTCGGGAGAAATCAATGAAATATTTTAGAAAACTGATCGGCGAGAAATGCTACTTGTCGCCAGTATCCATAGAAGATACGGAAAAATACACCGAATGGGTCAATGATCTGGAGATCGGCCAGTTCCTTCTCTTTACCTCGCTGGTTTTGGACCATGACAAGGAACGGGAGGCCCTGAAACAGCTGATGAAAAATCACATAGTTTTCGCGATCGTGGAGAAAGATACGAACAAAGTGATCGGAAACTGCGGTTTGCATGAAGTGAACGAAGTCCACCGCCGGGCCAGTTTTGGCATTTTCATCGGGGAGAAGACATACTGGAACCAAGGTATCGGAACCGAGGCCACGTCACTCACTCTTGATTATGGCTTCAACATCATGAATCTGAACAACATCAGCCTGGAAGTGGTGGAATATAACCAAAGGGCGATCCGTTGCTATGACAAGGTGGGATTCAAATACATTGGCAAAAGGCGTGATTATGTATTCATGGCTGGTAAATACCATGACGTCCTGATCTACGACATACTTGCCCCGGAGTTTAAAAGTCCCTATGTCAACCGGATATTTGAGCGCAGCACCAAAGACGACGGCAAAGGCAAGATAAGCATCATGTGATTTTGCTTGTCTGAACTCAAAGTCGCGTAGAAAATGTTTAGAGAGATCAAAGGTCAAAACGCCGCCCTCAAGGCCCTGAACACGGCCATCGACCATGACCGCATTTCCCACGCCTATCTCTTCCACGGGATCGAGGGCGTGGGCAAATTCACTGCCGCGCTCTATTTCGGGATGGCGCTGAACTGCCTCTCCAAAAGCGAATTCAGGCCTTGTGGAGTCTGCAGTTCATGCCGCAAATTCCTGGCTCTTGACCACCCGGACCTGATCTACATCTTCCCCTCCTCCAATCTCAAACTTTCCCTTGACGGTGAGATCCAGGAAGCCAGGGGACTGAGGGAATACAAAGACTATATCCGCAACAAGATCGAAACTCCCTGGGAAGATTATCACTTCAGCTCAAACATCATGATCCGCCTGGAAAGCATGAGATGGTTGATAAAAAGACTCTCCATTACCAAGTTTGAAGCCTCGCAGCGCATCTGCATAATTGAGGACGCGGATCAGATGAACATAGAGACATCGAACGCCTTTCTCAAGACCCTGGAAGAACCGCCAGCGGATACCGTCATAATTCTGACCACCAACAACCTCTCCAGTCTCCTGCCTACGATCGTATCCCGTTGCCAGACAATCTATTTTCAGCCCGTCACCCCTCAGGTGATCGAAACAATACTGATGGAAAAATTCAATGTATCCCCCCACCAGGCAAGAACGGCTTCACACATAGCAGATGGGAGCGTCAAGCGCGCGATCCATTTGGTGCAGGGTGAATCCTTCGAACTCAGGGACAGGGCTTTTGAGATCTTCCGGATGGCTGTCCAGGGCGAGGATCTGGCCTATTACAACAGAGTGTACAACCCTTCAGCCAAGCCAAATGCGGAAAAAACGATAGAACTGCTCAGATATATAAGCCTGTTTGCGGGTGACCTTAATCTGGTTGAAAACGCCCCGGAGCAGGTCGTCAACATAGACAAACTGGATTTCCTCCTGGAAACGAAGGCCAGGCTGGGAAATATTGATGAGGCCGCTCTTTCCGATAAAATACTGGATTTTGCATACACCATGGAGAGTTACATCCGTATGATCAACGGTAACGTTAATCTCCAGTTGATCATGCTGAACCTTTATCCCAAACTTGCCCATATCTTCCGCGTTTGAGGGCTTTTATGTCTGAAAAGAAACTGGCCAAAAACATCAGTGTGATGTCCATCGCCATCCTGCTGAGCAGGATACTGGGTTTGGTGCGGGACCAGGTCATGGCCTTCAGTTTTGGCACCACTTTCCTGAATGACGCCTTTGTTGTTGGCTATCGCATCCCTAATCTGCTGCGCCGGTTGTTCGGTGAAGGAGCGCTTTCCGCGGCATTTGTTCCCATCTACAATGAGATGGGCATTCGCGAGGACAGGCAGAAGCAGATAAACTTCGCCCTGCAAATATTGGGAATACTAACCCTGTTCCTTCTGATCCTGACGGTTTTGGGCATCATCTTCGCGCCCTGGATCGTGAAGATCATATTTCCCGGTCTGCCGGACCAGACATATTCCCTGGCTGTCATCCTGACCCGTATAATGTTCCCCTATCTTCTCTGGATCGGTCTTTCCTCGACGATGATCGCCATACTGAACTCCCACGACCGCTTTTTCATGACCGGCCTTTCCTCCGCGTTGCTGAACGTGGGGATGATACTGAGCCTGGTGATCCCCCGTTTCGTTTTTGGCATCGAGGGGGTGGATCTTGTGCGCTGGGGGGCTTGGGGCGTGTTTGGGGGTGGATTCCTGCAGACAGTGATCAATTTCCCCTATCTAAAACAGCTGGGCTACTCTTTCAGGATCATGCTGAAGTTTGGAGGAGGAGCTCTCAGCACCCTCTGGAAGCGTTTCATCCCCTCTTTGATCGGGGTGGGGATCCGTGAGCTCAACCTGATAGCGGACAGCCTTATGGCCTCCTTCCTCGCCGTGGGAAGCATATCCGCCCTGGAATACGGGAACCGCCTTTTCCACCTTCCCCTGGGCATCTTTGCCATCTCCGCCGGAACCGTCTTGTTGCCCACATATTCACGGTTGGTCACTAAACAGGATTTTGTTGAGTTGTCGAAAAATCTCCGCTTTGCCGCGGTGAGCCTCTCGTATGTCATGCTCCCGATAATGACCCTCATATTCGTCTTGGGCGGAGATTTCGTCAAGATCCTCTTCGAACGCGGGGCTTTTGATGCCAAAGCGACTGCCTGGACCCGCGACGCGCTGATATTCTATTCCGTGGGTCTGATCTTTTTCAGCCTCAACCAGACCCTCACCCCCCTGTTCTTTGCCAACAAGGACACCAAAACGCCGGTAAAGATCGCTGGGGCGATGGTTGCGCTGAACATAGCACTTAATTACATCCTGATGCAGTTCATGCAGCACAGGGGTTTGGCTTTCGCCTCTTCTCTGACCGCCATAGTCACCTATTTCCTGCTGTTAAGCAACATCAGGAAGCAATTGCCCCAGGTCAGTTTCGCTGGGATCATGCCAAATGTCCTCAAGGCGTTGCTTATCTGCGTTTTACTGCTCGTCTTGCTGCTTGCCGCAAACCATATCATCCCTCCCTTGGGGATAGGCCTGCTCATTGTCAAGGATGGGGTGCTTACGGTGGCAAGCCTCGTTATTTTCTACCTTCTGGGCAGATGGATGCGGTTGGATTATCTGCAGAACGCGTTGAACTTCGTATGGAAAAAACGCCTGAACTGATCGGGAAAAAACTTCATTTGCTGCCGGACCAGCCCGGAATATACATCTGGAAAGATGCCAAGGGCGAAGTGATCTACGTCGGCAAGGCGAAATCCCTGAAGAACAGGATCAGATCCTACCTCAGCGGCTCCATGAAAGATATCAAGACCACGCAGCTCATCCGTCACATCGCTGATCTTGATTATATCATCACCCTCACCGAGCAAGACGCCTTCCTTCTCGAAGCCACGCTTATCAAACGCCACAAGCCGAAATACAACATATTGCTCAAGGATGACAAGCGCTATCCCTTTGTCAAGATCACCCTGGCGGAGCCTTTCCCCAGGATAATGGTCACCCGTGATGTGGTTCGGGACGGTTCGCGCTATTTCGGCCCTTTTACGGACGCCCGGTCATTGCGACATACCCTGCGTAATTTCGAGTGGATATTCCCCATCCGCACCTGCAAACGGAAGATCCCCACCGAAGGAATAAAATACAAGCAGGCCTGCATCAATTACCAGCTGGGCAAATGCCCCGCCCCCTGCATTGGAGCGATCTCCCAACCGAACTACATGCGCATAGTGAAACGGCAGATGAGCTTCTTTGAAGGCAAACACCAGGAAGTTCTGGATGAACTTCGGGCGGAAATGAAAGAATTTTCAGAAAACTTGGAATTTGAGAAGGCGGCCAAAATCCGGGACCGCATCGTGGCCATTGAACGCATCCAGAAACGCCAGGTTGTTTACTCCCAGGATACGAAGAACACCGACGTGATCGGTTTTTACCAGGAGGAAAACATAGCCGTAAGCGTGGTTATGAGGATCATGGGCGGCGTGGTCGTCAACAGTGAGGATTATCCGCTCTCAAACGTTGAGGGCAGAACGTCGGACAAGATACTGGCGGCATTCATCAAACTCTATTACGCCGGCAGGGATGAACTTCCGGATGAAATTTTACTCCCTTTGGAACCAGATGAACTGGAAGAACTCAACTCCTGGCTGGAGGGAAAGCTGATCCTTCCCCAACGTGGAGGAAAAAGCAAACTTCTGGCCATGGCCAAGCGCAACGCCTTCCACCTCATCGAGCAACGTAAACTATCCCACCTGAGAAGGGCGAACCGCACAATCTTCCCCATCCAGGAACTGAAGGAAAAACTCGCCCTGCCAAAATTGCCACGCAAAATGGTCTGCATGGATATTTCCACGATCCAAGGAACCGATACCGTCTCATCAGCCGTTTTCTTCGAAAATGGAAAACCCAAAAAGAAATACTATCGCCATTTCATCATCCGCAGCCGGGATACGCAGAATGATTACGCGGCGCTTCAGGAAACCCTATCCAGGTTTCTCACGGAAACACAGAAAGATGAGGCACTGTTCCCGGATCTGCTCATCATAGACGGAGGCAAGGGGCAGCTTGCCGCTTGTGTCCAAACCCTCCGTGAAACAAAACATCCGGACCTTCCCATAGTTTCCCTGGCCAAGAGAGCTGAGGAGATATATCTGCCCGGCAGGAAAGATTCAATAATTCTTCCGCGCTCATCCTCATCACTGCGTTTGATCACGGCCCTACGGGACGAAGCGCACCGCTTTGCCATCAATTTCCACCGCTCCAGGCGTTCACGGCGCACCCTGGCCAGCGAACTTGAGGATATCCCGGGCATCGGCGAACAAACCAAATTCCTGCTTCTCAAAGAACTCGGCTCCCTGGAGGAAATCAGGAAGGCAGGCCCCGACAGACTTGAAAAGATCAAGGGCGTTGGAACCAAGACTGCGCAAAGGATATACGAGCATTTCCATACATCCTGACCATCCCCGACCTCAGGCTTATAAATCCAAATTTTGAGCATATTACTTTTTGCCAGAGTGTAATCTATGTATCAGGCGCGAATTCTACTCAGGGTAATTAATCCTTGACAAATCCCAAACATGCAGGAATTTGTAATAAAAAAATTCAAGGAGAATTCAAAGGATCATGATGCAATTATATCCAAAACCACGTAAGAAATCTGTCATGCCCACTGATTATCGGGAAAAGATCCTGACGGCAGCGATCAAGGTATTTGCCCAGAAAGGCTATGTAAACACCACCATGTCCGATGTGGCAATCCATGCGAAAGTAGGAATAGGCACGCTTTACAATTACTTCAAGAATAAAGATGACATGCTCCTTCAATCCGTGAAAAAGACCATTGAGGACGAGATCGTCCAGATAGAAAAAGCCAGTGAAGCGATCAAGGATCCGATCGATAAACTTCATAATTTTTTCATCAAGCACGGAGAACTGGTTCAAAGCAAACCTTACATCGCCAGATTCCTGGTTGTGGAACTGCGCCAGAGCGAGAGTTTTTACAAGCGCAATCCTTCCTACAACCCCATGCAGTATTACCTGGATTATGTAAAAAAGATACTTGCCAAATCCATGAAAATTAAAAGGATCAAAACAGTTGACGTGGATACGCTTTCCTTGATGATCATCGGCTCCATGGATATAATCTTCACACAATGGCTGATCAGCGGAAAAACACTGGAGATCAGACCACTCATCGATAACATCCGCCACATCCTAAAAGTGGGGATTGGCATGCCGAAATGATTGCTTCCAACGTTTGCCATGAGTTAGTTAGAGAAAATCCAACCCAGATAACCGTTTCATAATGACACCAAAAAATACAGCCAGGTTTATGCCTGGCCTTTTTTTTCTTGTTTTTTGCCTGAACCCTGCCTGGCAATCCCTGGCGGCGATCGACATACCTTTCTTTGCAGGATTTTATTCGGATAACCATGTCAGCTATTATCCAGATAGGGATATCAGGGAGTTTGACTGGGACGAAAAATACCGCCTCTGTTTTGGCGTGGACAGCCTGCGCTGGAATAATATGGAATTCAACCTGAAACTTAATTCCCAGGCTAATTTCATCCACCAGCAGGTTCTGATCGACAGCCTGGCTTTATCTTGGATAAATGGCCCTTACACTTTGACAGGGATAACCCGGCCATATGGGATCGCTTATGGATATTTTTTCCAACAGTTGTACGTATCTGATCCCTCACATAATTCTTTCCTTTACGATCAAACCCGGTTCAACGGGCTGGAATGTGGGTGGCAGCCCTCAGATATGGGTTTCCAGGCCGGGCTGGGAGGTAATGTCCACAACCAGGCCATGGGTTATGTCGCCGTGTCCGGAAAAAACAAGGATCTGATTTGGATGATACGCTTGGATGGGAAGGCCAGGGATACGCATTGGACCACTGCGAATATCACACCATCTGTGAGCTGCTCATACGACGCTGATATCATCTCACTGCGCACCGATACCGCTTTCAAGCAAGTTTTTGCCCATGAGGACAGGCAGTCGCATCAGGAGTTCTTCCATATCTCTGAAACCAGGCTGAATATGAAGAACTTTCCCGGAATCGTCATCTGCCTTGATTTCACCAGGCGCGAGCATGCCCCCCGGCGAAGGCTGGGATTGGAAGCCGCACTGGACCTTAATGTTTCCGGATTTGCCATCATCCCCGCTTACCATTACATAAATGTGGATGACAATGACATTCACCAGCTTGATTGCCTGGTATCCTGGAATCCCCGTCCCCAGATCTCGTTTGGAGTGTATACATCCTATGAATATCCGCAAGAAGATCAAAGCCGCATCACTTTGGGCCTCCAGAGTTCTCTTCGTTTTGATTTTTAGCCTCATCAGCGCTTCCTGCAGATTCCTGGCTCCGGTCTCAATCCAGGCACCCATTATCTGCTTCACTTTTGATGATCAGCATCAAAGCATCTGGGAATACGCTTTGCCGATGCTTCAAGACCATGGTTTTGTGGCCACGAACTTTGTCAATAGCGGCAGGGTGGGAAACCCAAACCTGCTCAACTGGGATCAGATCTGCTATCTGGAACATGACCTCGGTTGGGAGACCGGAGGGCATACCTTCGACCACGAGCACCTCATAACCCTGGATTACGCTGAAGCGGACAGCGCGATAACCCGGGACCGGCTGGAGCTCGTCAGCCATGGTCTTGATCCACGGGGATTTGCCCTGCCCGGGGGGGAGTGTTCGCTTGAGTATTATGAGATAATCACCCGGCAATACGATTACATCCGCTGCACCCTCGATCTTTCCCACCAGCAACCCCTGAATCCCTATGGTATCGGCTATTTTCCCATGCATACGGGCTGGACGGCCGAACATATGGAAGCAAGAATTAACCGCGGCGTCTCCAATGGCGAGGCTCTGATCGTGATAGGTTTTCATTGCATTGAAAATGAAGGCTCCGCCGCAAATTGCCCGGCTGAAGAATTTGAGAGGATCGTCCGCTATGTGGATGAAACAGGCCTTCAGGTCCTTACTTTGATTGACGCCCTGGATGAATTGGTGTCACTGGACTAAGATTTTACTTGTCAAATGGTCAGACATTGTAAAAATGGATTAAAACAAATAAGAGGAATAAAAATGGAGCTATCCCAGCGAGCTTTGGAGATCCAGGCTTCACCCATAAGAAAGCTGATGCCTCATGCCAACGCCGCAAAAAAACGCGGCATCAAGATCTACCATCTCAATATCGGTCAGCCGGACATCCCCACACCGGCGGAGATGATCTCAGCCTACCACAATTTTTCAGAAAAAGTCCTTGCCTACGGCCCTTCCCAGGGTCTTGACGATTATCGCCAGGGCTTGGTCCGCTATTATTCCAGACAGGGGATAAACCTCAGCGAAGATGAAATAATAGTGACCACCGCCGGTTCCGAGGCCATCACCTTTGCGATGATGGTGATTTGCGGCGTGGGGGACGAGATCATCGTTTTCGAGCCCTTCTACACCAATTACAATGGATTTGCGACCATGGCCGGAGTGAACCTCAAACCGGTGACAACCCACGCCGAGGATGGCTACCAGCTTCCCCCGGATGAAACGATCGAAGCCCTCATCGGCCCCAAGACCAGAGCGCTCATGATCTGCAGCCCCGGAAACCCGACCGGCACCGTCTATTCCCGCGAAGATGTTTTCAGGTTGGCCAGTATCGCCAAAAAGCACGGATTATTCATTATCTCGGACGAGGTTTACCGCGAATTTGTCTACGAAGGCCTTTCCCACACCAGCGTGATGCACGTTCCCGGTCTGGAAGAGCACGCGGTGCTGGTTGACAGCGTTTCCAAGCGCTACAGCGCCTGCGGGGCAAGGATCGGATGTATAGCCTCAAAAAACAAAAAGTTGATGGCTACCGCCCTCAAATTCGCCCAAGCAAGACTCTGCCCTGCCACTGTGGACCAGCTTGCGGCCAATGCCTGCGTGGATCTCGGCACTGAATTCTTTGGCGAACTCATCGCCGAATACCAATCCCGGCGTGACCTTGCCTATGAGGCGCTGATGCAGATACCCGGCGTTGTCTGCTTAAAGCCGCAGGGCGCTTTCTACATCCTGGTGAAACTGCCCATCGACGATTGTGAGGACTTCGTCACCTGGATGCTGGATGAATTCAGCATTGACGGCGAGACCGTGATGGGCGCTCCCGCTGAAGGTTTTTACTCCACCCCCGGGCTCGGACGCAATGAAATGCGCCTGGCCTATGTCTTGAACAAGGAAGAACTGGGCAAAGCGATGCATATCCTCGCCCGGGGAGTTGAAGAATATAAAAAGCTAAGACACTAACAGATCAAACTGAAGATGGCGGTTGAATGAAAACAAAACACAAATTTTCCCCCTGGCTGTACGTCCTGCCCGCGCTGATAATCATCATTGCCTTCCGTATGGTCCCCATCGTGATGTCCTTCTTTATCAGTTTCTTCGAATTCAGGGTCACGGGCAGCGGTGATTTTATCGGCCTGGCCAAGTATGCTGAGATGTTCACGGATGCCGAATTCTGGCAGTCCATGATGAACACCGCCTGGATGGTGCTGTTCGTGGTTCCCGCCAGCATCGTCTTTCCCCTCATCTTTGCCTCGCTGTTGAACCAGATCAAGTTCCTGAGGGGATTTTTCCGCACGATCTACTTCATGCCGTTCGTGACCTCGCTCGTCGCTGTTTCCGTCGTCTGGAAGATCATTTTCGCGGAGCAGGGCGGACTCGCGAACACTTTTTTGGATTGGATCGGCATCCAGCCCCAGCTCTGGCTCGCGGAACCAACGGGCATCTTCACCCTGCTCTTCAATTCCATCGGAGTCCAGATCCCATCCTGGATGGGCGGACCCTCCCTGGCGCTTTGCTGCATCATCATCCTCACGATCTGGAAGGGACTGGGTTACAATACGATCATCTACGTGGCGGGCCTGCAGAACATCTCCAAGGTCTATTACGAGGCGGCTGAGATAGATGGGGCCAGCAAACTCCGCCAGTTCTTCAACATCACCGTCCCCCTCATCTCACCCACAACCTTCTATGTCCTTTTGATGACCACCATCGTCAGCTTCCAGGCTTTCGCCCAGGTCTATCTGATGACGGACAAGGGAGGACCCCTGGGCACGACCAAGCTCATCGTCTATTACATTTACGAAAAGGGATTTGACGATCTCGACATGGGTTACGCCAGCGCGGTCGCCCTCGTCCTCTTCGTAATTATCCTCACCCTCACGCTCATCCAGCGCCGTCTCGAAAAGAAAGTGAATTACTAAGGGAGGAATAATGACAAATTACTTCAGCAAAACCCTGATCTACATCCTCCTGATACTATTCGGCCTCTTCATGATCATTCCCTTCATCTGGATGCTTTCCACCTCCCTGATGACCCAGGCGGAATTCAATAAAAATGACGCGGTCTTCATTCCCAAGGAGGAACATCACGTCTGGAACGAGAACGGAACCGAGCACAAGGTCATCCTGGTGACCACCGAAGGCGACAACAGCATCATCCACGTCCTGGACGAAAACGACCAGATCTCCGATGAATACGAAGAATACATGAGTGTTCCTTCCTCCGAGGTAAATCTGGTGGTCAAAAAACCCAGCTTCAATTGGTCCAACTACGTCAAGGCTTTCAACAAGGTGCCCTTCGCCCGGTATTTTGCCAATACCATTTTCGTTTCGATCATGACAGTTATTGGCGTGTTCATAACCTCGGTGCTTGCCGCCTACGCTTTTGCCAGGCTGGAATTCAAGGGGCGGGACACCCTGTTCTACGTCTTCCTCAGCATGATGATGGTTCCCCAGCCTATATACCTGATCTCATCCTATATGCTTCTGGACACCCTCAACTGGCTGGATACATATTATGCCCTGATCGTGCCCTGGATCGCCAATATCTTCACCATCTTCCTCTTCAGGCAGCATTTCAAAAGCCTGCCCCAGGAGCTCTTCGACGCGGCCGCGATCGATGGCTGCAGCATTTTCGGGATGCTCTGGCGC
This sequence comes from uncultured Candidatus Cloacimonadota bacterium, assembly GCA_964427765.1. Lineage (GTDB taxonomy): Bacteria > Cloacimonadota > Cloacimonadia > Cloacimonadales > Cloacimonadaceae > Syntrophosphaera. Next base: position 6,385 of record CAYRVG010000053.1, on the reverse strand, counting down.
ATCGTCCTGCCCCTTTCCAAGCCCATCATTGCAACCGCGATGATCTTTTCCCTGATCGGCAGCTGGAACAGCTTCATGTGGCCTTTGGTGATGACGAACCGCCCGGAATTGAGGGTGTTACAAGTGGGATTGAGTTATTTCAACCAGGAGGCCTCCACCCAGACGACCCTCCTGATGGCAGCTTCGACCTTCAGCATACTCCCGATACTGCTCATCTTCTTCTTCATGCAGAAACAGATCATAGCCAGCTATGCCAAGGCTGGCCTCAAGGATTAAGAAACCGGAGTAAAAAATGACCAAGAAATCAAAACAGGAAATCAAGTATATCAAAGAGAGGATCCGCAAGACGGAAAAAACGGATCGGGCTACTCCTGAATATAAGGTGCCGGAAAAGAAGCCCGCCGCGGAAGTGGCTGAGTTGCGTCCGCAAAAGCTTGTCCCCCGCAAAATAAACACGATCGTCGCCTGGATCATCTTTGCCATCGCGCTCATCGTTTACCTGCTCACCCAGGCCCGCTCGCTCTCCTTCTGGGATTCCGGGGAATACGCCACCTGCATCAGCATCCTGGGCGTCCCCCACCCTCCGGGGAATCCTTTCTACATCCTCTTTGGCCGGGCGTTGGTCTCCCTTTTCGGCAGCTTTGTGCCCCATGCCCAGATCGCCGCCTTCATCTCCGTGCTCACCTCCGCTTTTGCCGTGATGTTCACCTACCTCATCACCGTGCAACTCACCAGCATGTTCAGGATCAAGTACTGGGAGGCCATCTTTGGAGGAGTGATCGCCGCACTGTTCACCGCGTTTTCCTTCACTTTCTGGATGAACGCGATCGAGGCGGAGGTCTATTCGGGGCTCGTTTTCTTCGTGAACCTGATCATCTGGCTGACCCTCTATTGGGTGCAGCGTTCGAAGGATTTCAACCGCCAGAACATCCTGCTGCTCATCGTTTATCTCTTCTTTCTGGGCTTTTGCGTGCACCAGACCGCCTTGCAGATCGCTCCGGCCATCCTGTTCATAGTCGTTTATCCCCTGCTGCTGGGCAGTGTCCGGAAAGGGAATTTTTGGGGCAAGTTCATCGGCTACGGCGCGGCCCTGATCATCAGCTACCTCATCTTCGGCGCAATCGGCAGGAGTTTGAACATAGATGCCTTCGACCAGATGGGCTTCGCCCTCTGCATCCTCGTTTTAATGGTCATTGAGCTGAAGGATGTCTTTGACAAGAGGATCTGGTATATCTCCGCCGCTCTGATAGTGATCGGGATATCCTCCCATATTTACCTCCCCATCCGCGCCGCGGACAGGCCCTTCATAAACCTCGCCGATCCCAGCACCTCCGAGAGGTTCGACGATTACATCCAGCGCCGCCAATACAAGCCCGAACAGGAAACCTCCATGTTCAACCGCCGCGGCAATCTAATCACCCACCAGCTGGGATACCATTTCCTGCGCTATTTTGGCTGGCAGTGGTTCAACGCGGACAGGATCAATTCCTGGGTGAATATAAACAAGGGGCTGATCAAAGGCCTGGGCGGCCTCCTCGTCCTCTTCCTCGGACTCTTCGGCGCGGTTTTCCACCACCGCAAGAACAGGCACAGTTTCAACTATTTCCTGGCCATAATGATCTGCACCACCATCCTGATGGTCTTTGTCATGAACCTGTCCTCCTCAGAGGTGCGCGACCGCGATTACTTCTACGTTGTGGCCTACAACATGTGGGGGATCTGGATGGGCATCGGCGCTCTCGGCCTGTTGCACTTCTTCAAGGATAGGACGGGCCGCATCGTCCTGGCCACCATCCTTCTCCTGCTGCCAATTCTGAACATGGCCTCCCAATACTATGTGCACGACCGCTCCAGGGAATTCATCGCCCTGGATTATGGCGTCAACTTCCTCAATACCCTGGAGGAGAACGCCATCATCTTCACCAACGGCGATAACGACACCTATCCGATCTGGTACGCCCAGGCGGTCGAGGATCCACATGCCTCGGAATACCTGCATCCGGCGAGGGACGTCTTCCCCACCCCCGAATCCGAAGCCGCGATTCAAACAGCCATGCAGTACAAGAATTCCCAGTTGAAGGGGATCCGCAAGGATGTAACCGTCGCCAACCTCTCCCTGCTCAACACCGGCTGGTATATCCGCCAACTGCGCGACAAGGAGGGGGTCATCATCAACCTTTCCGAGGAGGAGATCGACTCCCTGGACGACAGGACCGGCCTCTTCCAGGAATATCTCTGGGAGGATGCCGTCACTTACGACGCGGGCGATCCCGCCGGTGAGATGCGCTTCACCGTCAATTACTATGAAAACTACCAGAACCGTGAAACCGAGGGCGGATTCTATCCCCGGCGCGGCTCGGATTTCTCCGTCATACAGATAGTGAAGGACAACTTCGGCAAGCGCCCGATATATTTTGCCGTGACCTGTGAAAGCAACATCGGCTTTGACGATTACCTCCGCAACGAAGGCATGGCCGGCAGATTGGTGCACACATATTCCGGCGGGCCGGGCAACCAGCAGATCGATATCGAGCGCCTCACCACCAACATCGATGAGGTCTATCAATACCGCTCCATCTTCGACAACAGGGTGCATAAGGACGACAACATGAACAGGCTGGTAATGAATTACGGCTCCGGTTACACCAGGGCGGCGATATATTACACCAAACAGGGCGATTTCGCGAAAGCGGAAGAATATGCCTCCCAAGCCCGTAAATTCATCGACAGCGAACTGAGGATGACCGAATACTACCTCCGTTATTACGCCGGACAGGGCATGTGGGACAAGGTGGATCAGTTCATAGAAGTGAATATCTGGCCCCATTCCGATGCCGTGAGGATCTATAACAGCTATGTCCTGAACATCCTTGCCCAGGATCACCCCGGCCATTTCGCGCGCTACATGGGAAAACTGCTTCTGCGCTATCCCAATGAGATAGATTATTCCACCCTGGCCTTCTATTACGCGGAGAATTACGGACTCCAAAACGAGGTCGAGGCCATGATCGATTCCCTGCAGGGTAAGCTTGGCTACACCTGGGAGGATATCTACCGCTACATGTATGGCTCCATGACGCAGGAGCCTCCTCCGCAGGATAACCCGGGCATGTGATATCCCCTGGCGCAGGTCAGGATGCTGGTTTTAGCCCCCTCATCCTGCGGAGATAAATAAGCAGATCCATCAGATAAGAACTTAAAACCGGCTTCAGAGGAATAGCAGGCGTCCCCGCCTGCTAGACCCCGCAGGGCTTTGCAAGAAGGCTCCCATCGAGCCTGGCATACGCGTACGTCTGATCACCCCCAAAAAACCGGATTAACATCATTGACCGGGAACTGAGAGGGTATCGCGGATGAGAAAGGGCTTGACATCTCAGGCATCCTGATTATATATGAACATATATTCATATAGTTGTGGGACACGTGAAGGATGAACCTTCTGATAAGTAACCATAACGACTATCAAAGGATAACCATGATATACAAACACCGGCAAGGATAAAACATAATAACAGGATGGGATCATGAACGACCAAAAATCAGGCCAAGGGATGACGGAAAAAGAACTGCAGATCATCAGGAAAGGCATGCCTTCCGAAAGAACGATCGAATACCTGGGGGATTTCTTCAGCGTGTTTGGGGATGCCACGCGCCTGCGCATCCTGTATCTTCTCTCCCACGGCGAGTTTCGCGTGGCGGACATAGCTTCGTTTGTGGGGATGGGGCAATCCACGGTATCCCATCAATTGAAGATACTGCGCCTAAACCGCTTGGTGAAATTCCGCCGTGAGGGCACGACGATCTTTTACTCTCTGGACGACGCGCACGTCGGCGAACTCCTTGGCACGGCGCTGGAGCATATCCGGGAGGGGATGCCGGAATGACCGAGCGTGAATTTGACGTCAAAAACCTGAGCTGCACCGCCTGCGGCAACAAGATCGAATGCCAGATCCGCGAAATGCCCGGAGTGAAGAGCGCGGAGTTCGATTATTCCCGCAAAAAGCTGATCGTGAAATACCACTCCGAGGTGGACGTTCCCCTGAAACGGCTGAACCAGATCGCCTCCGCGATCGAGCCCGGCGTGAGGATATCCCACGTTGGGGAAGAACAGCCCGCAAAGCTCTTCAACCTCCATTGGGCGGCGATCGGTCTGGGGGTTTTGCTCTTTGTCGCGGTGGTCTTTCTGGATCCGCCGCTGAGGGTCTGGATCGCCGTCGCAGCCTATATCCTCGTGGCGCACCGGGTTTTGGCCCAGGCGGCGCGTGAGGTTTTTTCCCTAAAAATTCTTTCCGAGCATTTCCTGATGGGGATCGCCAGCCTCGGCGCGATGATCCTGGGAGAATATCTGGAGGCGGGCGCCGTGATGGTGCTCTATGAGATCGGCCACGAGCTGGAGCACAGGGCTGTGGAGCATTCCCGCCGCTCCGTCAAGGGTAGGCTGGCCCTCAAGCCGGATACGGCGCGCCTCAAGACCGGTTCCGGCACCGAGGACAAACCCCTGGGGGAGATCAAAAAAGGCGATACGATCGTCATCCATCCCGGGGAAAGGATACCCCTGGACGGCGTGATCTCCAAAGGCGAAAGCAGCGTCGACACCTCCACCCTCACGGGCGAGGCTGAGCCGCTTTACGTGGCGGAGGGAACGGACGTCTACGCGGGATTTCTGAACAAGGGCGGGATCATCGAAATGAAGGTGAAGAGCGAGGATTCCGAAAGCACGATCACCCGCGTGATGGATATGATCGAGAACGCCGGGGCGCGCAAATCACGCCAGGAGAAATTCATCACCCGCTTCGCCCGGGTATACACCCCCGTAGTGGTGGGGATCGCCCTGCTCGTCTTCCTGGTGCCCGTGCTTCTGGGCCAGCCCGCGGACGTCTGGTTCAAGCGCGCTTTGGTCTTCCTCATCGTTTCCTGTCCCTGCGCGCTGGTGATCTCCATTCCGCTCACTTATTTCAGCGGGATCGGCACCGCCGCCAGGCGCGGCATCATCTTCAAGGGCAGCGCGTTCATGGATATTCTGCGCGACGTAGGTACGGTGGTTTTCGATAAGACGGGAACACTCACCACCGGAGAGATGAAGGTGGAAAAGATCATTCTAAGGGAAGGTGTTCGCCCCGAAGAGATGATGGACACCCTCTTCAAAAGCGAACACGCCTCCTCGCATCCCTTCGCCAGGGCGATCAAAGCCGTCTATGAAACGGAATTTGACAGCGCCAAGGTCGAGGCCTATTCAGAGTATCCCGGCAAGGGGATTTTAGTGAAATACGACGGCAACCGCCTGATCGCGGGCTCAGAGAGCTTCATCAGGGAATTCGGGTTCGTGGACACGCTCCAGCCGGACGGGCTGAGCGCCGTGCACGCCGTGAAAAACAACATTTACCTCGGCTGCGTGACCTTCTCGGACGAGCTTCGCCCAAAAATGGCGGAGGCGGTGTCCAAGCTCAAAAAGCAAGGCGTTCAGCGGACGATCATGCTCTCCGGGGACAGGCGCGCCAAGGCGGAAATGGTGAGCCGGGAACTCGGCCTGGACGAATATCACGCGGAGCTGCTTCCCGAGCAGAAGCTGGAAAAGCTGGAGGCGATCATCAAGGCCAGCCCCAAAAAGGTCGCTTTCATCGGTGACGGGATGAACGACGCGCCCGCCCTCGCCCTCGCGGACGCCGGGATCGCCATGGGCAGCATCGGAAACCCCTCATCGATCGAGACCGCGGACGTTGTCCTGCTCAACGACCGTCCCCGCCAGCTCGTGGACGTTTTTTCCCTCTCCCGCAGGACCGGCGACCTCGCCCGGCAGAACATCGCCATCGCGTTGGGCGTCAAGATCGCCGTGATGTTCTTCGGCATCATCGGTCTCACCGGGCTTTGGGAGGCTGTGATAGCGGACGTCGGGGTCACCCTTCTGGTGATCTTCAATTCCCTGCGCCTGCTTCGCCATCCTCACGGCGCTTGACAAAAAACCAAGCCAAATCTTTTAAGTTTGGAATATGATAATTTTATGACAATGGAGAATGAATGCAGATAAAGATCACCTTACCGGACGGTTCCATAAAGGAATACGACCACCCCGTGTCCGCCCTCGAGGTGGCTGAGGATATCAGCCCCCGCCTAGCCGAGGCCTCCATCTGCGCCCAGATCGACGGAAAACTTCATGATCTGAACCATATCATGGATAAGGACGCCAGCCTCACCCTCCACACCTTCAAGACGGACGTCGGCAGGGACATCTACTGGCACAGCACCGCCCATCTCATGGCCCAGGCGGTTAAGCAGCTTTTCCCCCAGGTGAAGGTCACTATCGGCCCTTCCATTGAGCAGGGTTTTTACTACGATTTTGACCGCGACGAGCCCTTCACGGAGGAGGAACTGGAAAAGATCGAGGAAA
>CAYRVG010000052.1:0-7188 GCA_964427765.1 uncultured Candidatus Cloacimonadota bacterium | reverse complement strand
CTTCTGAATGGGTCAGTTGCATGGCGAACCTGAACAAGGCCCGCTCATGCAGCTCGATGAAATCCTGCAGGTCGGTCATATCCTTCTCTCATCATCCTTACATCAGGCTAACGTTTGTCAGCCCAAAAGTGTTGGAAATATCTGGGCCGGGGCCCAGAAAATTAATGTGGAGTTTTTAGTAAATTCACGTCATAGCAGACGTTGCAAACGATATTGCCCCGCATCTGGGTGTCAAGAACAATCTGTCCTGAGGCATGATGGCTGTTGTCAGGAATACGGGATGATCTGCCTGGTGGAATGCGTGCGGATGCTCACCCGGAAAAGGCCGCTGGTCTATGTTACCGCCCATTAAGGTATCATATTATGGTTGATAAAGATAGGCAGGGTCAATTTTTTTTTGCTTGACAAAGAATGAACAGGCAAAGATGCTAAAAAAATTGTTAAATTAATCCAATGTGGAGGATTTATGCTGAATTTCATCAACCTGGCGGTGAAGTGTCCCAAATGCGGACAGCAACTCCTTGATGAGAAAAAACTGATAGACAACGTTCCTTCCATCAAGATTTTCATCCGCATGGGCGACAAAGAGGGTTACATCTGGCTTTCATCGATCTACGGCAGCTACAATCTGGAATCCAGCTTTGAGATCCACAAGAATGAAATAGCGACCTTCAAATGTCCCCATTGCCTGGAAGAACTGACCTCAAGCGAACATTGCCAGGAGTGCGGCGCGCCTTTGGTGGATTTTCACCTCATCGAGGGAGGCAAGGTCTCGATCTGTTCCAGGGCTGGATGTAAAAAGCATTCCATCGAATTTGAGGATATAGCAACGGCCATGAACCACTTTTACAATGAGTTCGATATGCAGAAATTCACCCCCTACGTGGCCATGACGGCAAAGCCGACTCAGATGAAAAAAAAGAGCAGCAACAAGGAGATCATAGAATCCGGAACCTTTCTGAATTCCTATTGCCCGCATTGCCGGATGAACCTAATCCATGAGGGGATGATCATCTTCAAGATCGAAAAAGAAGACGGCGAGCTCGGCATATTGTATCTCAGCCCCTATCTGAACGTATTCAAACACGCGACCACGATCCAGGTGCCAGAAAAGATCCCCGTTAAGGATATCAAGTGCATTTTCTGTGACCACAGCCTGGTTGTCCCCGGGGAAAGCTGCCCCAAATGCGGTTCCGAGATCGCCAAGATCCATATCAGTGCCATGAAAAAGCTGGTTGACTTTAAGTTTTGCACCCGCAAGGGCTGCACCTGGCACGGCATCAGCGATGAGGACCTGAGTTATGTGATGCTGGAAGATAGCAGGGAGTGGTAGATGTTTGAGGTGACCAGGCATGAGGAAATGGCAAAGGGCTCGATCATCCGGCTGGATTTGAACGCGCCCCAGATCGCCCAAAAAGCAAAGCCCGGGCAGTTTGTGATCATCCGGGCCAATGAATTTGGAGAACGCATTCCCCTGACCATAGCCGATGCGGATGCCTATTCAGGGATCATCACCCTGATCTTCCAGATCGTGGGAAAATCGACTGCCCTGCTCCGGGCCTTCAAGGTCGGGGACTATATCAAGGACGTCCTCGGTCCTCTGGGAAAGCCCGTGGAAATGGAAAAGGTGGGAACAGTGGTGGTGGTTGGCGGCGGAACCGGGATCGCCATCCTGCACCATGTCACCAAGGCGGTCAAGGCGGCGGGAAACAATGTGATCGGCATTTTAGGTGCCCGCAGCAAGGAATACATCATCATGGAAGACGAGATGCGCAGGCTTTGCGACGAGATGGTGATCACCACCGATGACGGGTCCTATGGCGTCCAGGGTTTTGTAACCACCGCCCTGCAGAAGTATCTGGATGAACGCTTTGATATCAAGCTGGTCTACGCGATCGGCCCCATCATCATGATGAAGAATGTCTGTAATCTCACTAAGAAATACAATATCAAGACCATGGTCAGCCTCAATCCGATCATGGTGGACGGCACGGGAATGTGTGGGGGCTGCAGGGTCACCGTGGGCGGCAAGACCAGTTTCTGTTGCTGCGACGGGCCGGATTTTGACGGCCATCAGGTGGATTTTGACGAGCTTGAGAAGCGCAACAACATGTACCTCAAAAAAGAAAAAGACGCCCTGCTCTTTTCCATTAGATGATCACCGGAGACCACCATGCTTGATTATGACGTAAAGTATCTAAAATTCAAGACCTATCTCAACACCTATTGCCCGCTTTGCAACAAGTCCTTCAACGTGAAGGAAAAGGATCATGACGTCCTCATCTTCAAAGGAATTCGTCATGGACAGGAGATGGAGGTCAAGCTCAGTCCCTATCTGGACGTTTTTGAGGTGGAGACCTCCATACCCCTGGAAAAGGACGCTGTGCTTGATGACCTGCTTTGCCCTGCCTGCAACCAGAGCTTGGTCGATCCCGAAACAAGGTGTGGCGAATGCGGAAGCAAGGTCGGAAAGATCACGATCTCGGCCTATTCTAAGCTGCTGCCCTTCTTTGTCTGCCTTAAATACGGCTGCGAATGGCATGGGCTCACCAAGGCGGATGAACGCCATATCAAGCTCAAGATCCCCCGCCAGGATATGCCGGAACAGGACCAGGTCATGCGGGTCCATAATTTTCTGGAAGTGCCCTATGGCCTGACGACCGAGCTGGCCCAGCTCGAGGCCGGCAGATGCCTGCAATGCACCAATCCCAAATGCATAGAGGGTTGCCCGGTGGGCGTGGATATCCCCGCGTTCATCAAGCTCATCCGCGAGGAAGATTACGAGAGCGCCGCCCACAAGATCAAGGAACGGAACGTGCTTCCCGCCGTCTGCGGCAGGGTTTGTCCCCAGGAGGACCAATGCGAGTCCAAGTGCGTCCTCGGATTGCGGGACGCACCTGTGGCGATCGGCAATCTGGAGCGTTTCGTGGCCGACTGGACCATGAAGATGGAAAACGCCAAACAGCCCCTGCCACCAGAACGTCTGAATAAAAAGGTCGCCGTCGTCGGTTCCGGTCCCGGCGGGATAACGGTCGCCGCTGATCTTGCCCAATTGGGTTATTCTGTGACGGTCTATGAGGCCCTGCATGAGCCCGGGGGCGTTTTGGTCTACGGAATTCCGGAATTCCGCCTGCCCAAGGCCATTGTCCATTTCGAGATGGACTACCTCCGCAAATTGGGTGTGAAGATCGAATTGAACAGCCTGATCGGAGCGCTTTACACCATCGACGACCTGCTGGAAATGCATGACGCCGTTTATATCGGCACAGGTGCCGGACTGCCCAAGTTCATGAACATTCCCGGGGAAAACCTCTGCAATATCTACTCTGCCAATGAATATCTGACCCGCATCAACCTGATGAAGGCCTACCGGTTCCCGGAATACGACACACCCATGCCGGAAGGAAAGAACGTGGTTGTACTCGGAGGCGGGAACGTCGCCATGGATTGCGCCAGAAACGCCCTGCGCTGCGGATCGCCCAGCGTCACCATCGTTTACCGCCGCTCCCGCAAAGAACTGCCCGCTCGTGAGGAAGAGGTCCGCCATGCCATGGAAGAAGGCGTGGCTTTCCGCCTGCTCACCAATCCGGTCGGTTTAATCGGCAACGACGTCAACTGGGTCAAGGCCATGGAGTGCATCAAAATGGAACTGGGCGAACCCGATGAATCAGGACGCCGTTATCCCATGCCGATCGAGGATTCGAACTTTGTGATGGAGACGGACATGGTTATCGTGGCCATCGGCGCCGGGCCCAATCCCCTGCTCTTCAAAACCGCGCCCGGGCTGGAACGGAACAAATGGGGCTACATCAAGGTCAATGAGGAAACCATGGAAACATCCATCCCCAATGTCTATGCCGGAGGCGATATCGTCACTGGATCGGCGACCGTGATCTCCGCCATGGGGGCCGGCCGGATCGCCGCCAACGCCATTCATAAGAAGCTTTCATCCTGAAACCTGTTCAAGTGATACTGGCCGAGAAAAGTTTCCTCCCAGGCCAGGATGCCAAAACGGGTAAACTTTGCTCTGAAAATATTCCCGCGACGCCACCAAAAATATCTTGACAGGCCAATTAGCCTCGTTGCAGCTTAGTTTCATGACAAGGAGAAAACATTTATGCCAAAATATATCATCATGTTCCTGGCCGCCATGTTGCTGATCGCGGGCTGCCAGGCCGGCACGCCAGAACCGGAACCCGAACAGACCGTGGCTTCAGCCGGTGCCGCCAGGGTTTATTTCACCCAAAGGATCACCCCGGAGGCGGTGCGGGACATATATTCGCGCCTGGATGGTTTACCGGACGGAAAGATCGGCATCAAGGTCCATTTCGGCGAGGAGGGAAACCGCAATTTCCTCCCCGCGACCCTGATCGAGGGGCTCTGCGGTGATCTGGACGCCACCCTGGTGGAAACGAACGTCCTCTATGGCGGCCCGCGCGGCAACACGGATTCCCACATCGCCCTGGCCCGCAGGCACGGCTTCACTTTCGCCCCCATAGACATCCTGGATTCCGAGGCCAACCTGGATTACGACTGCGACCTGTCCCATTTCAGCAAGGTCTATACCGGCAGCCATTTTGAGGATTACGACGGATATCTCATCTTCTCCCATTTCAAGGGCCACGGCCAGGCGGGCTTCGGCGGCGCCATCAAAAACATCTCCATGGGCCTGGCCAGCAAGGAGGGGAAACGCTTTTTGCACCGGGGAAACCACCCCGTTTACGACCAGAGCAAGTGCATCAGCTGCAGCCTCTGCGTCTATGCCTGCCCCGAAAATGCAATCACCATCGACCCCGTCAATATCGACCAGCTCAAATGCACGGCCTGCGGAAAGTGCATCTCCACCTGCCCGGAAGGGGTTTTCCAGACCCCGCCCCGCGGACAGGACGATTTTCTGGAACGCCTGGTGGAATACGTCAAGGTGCTCACGGAAAAGAAACCCATGCTCTATATCAACGTTCTGGCCAACATCAGCTCCGCCTGCGATTGCTTTTCCAGCGCGCCAAAGCCATTTTTACCCGATATCGGCATCCTCGCCTCCAACGACATCGTCGCCCTGGAAAAGGCCAGCCACGACCTCGTGGATGAAGCCCACGACTGCGACGACGCCTTCCTGAAGGAGATCTCGGTCTCAGGAAAACGCCAGATCGAATACGCGCATGAGCTTGGTCTGGGCAGCCTGGAATACGTCCTCATCGATATTGACGAAGAATAAGGTTTGCATCCTTAAGAATTAAAAAAGGAGCGTGGCTGAACCACGCTCCCCGGCCCCACATGTCTTTGGAACACTGATTCTTACAGCACCCTGTGCCGCGGGCTGTGGTACCTGCCTTGATCGATCTGTTCGCCGTGTCGCAGGCTGGGATAGGCCGCCAGATGCACGAGGTCATTGTCCCAGAGCAAAGCCGAGCCCGTCATATCACTTCTTTCGAAGCGCAGGTCATCGCCCAATCCCACGCTGCGGTAGTTTGAGACATCGCTTTCCAGCATAGCGGAGAAAAGGCCATCCAGCTTCCCAGGATCCAAAGGGGATTCCGGTATCCTGCGCGAAACCACGTCTATGGCGTAGCTGCGCACAAGCTTGGAATGCAGGTCCTTCCAAACCTCCGGATGGGAGACCAGGTCCAGCCCGGCAAACTGCCCGCCGATGCCTGCGTATATTCCGCATTGCCCTCCGAGCAGCGGGAACGCGGCACAGATCTCATCCAGCATCTCCCCGCGCGAAATGTAAACGTCCTCCATCGCGGAGGTCGGTGAATGCGCTGAATGCTCTTCCTGAAAGCGGTCGATGTCTTCCCAGACCCGGCTTTGGTTGGACCTGAATTCGCCGCTATGCTTCAAGCTGAACAACACGTCCGCCATCTTGCCGCTCCTGTGCTGGGCGGCCATCATGTTCCCGGATTCCTCGAAGTTGCGCCTGCTGTAGGACCATCTGCCCGCTTCCGTGCAGCTAACCGGCACCACGAGTTCGCTTTCCGCGTCCACGAGGATGCTGGAGTTGAGAACCCGGTTTTGCTTTGCCCCGCGAAGTTCCTCCCCGTCCAGAAGCAGAACGGGGATATTCCCGCGGTTTACGACCCTCAGGTCTGGCACGCTGCCGCCTTCGCTGACCTCGGAGATCACCAGGTTGCCCTGCCGCAAAGCCTCATGCAGCGATATGTAGGGCCTGGTGTTTCCAGATCCGCCCACGAATATGGGAAGGATAAAGAGTCCCCGCGCCGTCTGGCATTCCCCGGCGGAATATCTACTTAAATTGTCCTTCAAAACTTGTTTCATGTCAACCACCTCCTGCGGTGAATTTTATTATGCCGTCCAAAAGATCCGGCATTCACAAAAATTATATCTGCCCCCCGGAACAGTTTCTGACAGATTTTTTTCAGTTTGACAAAAAAACCATCCGCGCCTTTAATGGAAATGCGGTTCAAATCGTGGCCGCTGGAAAGAATATCGAGTTTTAAGGGACGCAGAGTGCAAGAGATCGATGGAGGCAGGGCAAGCTATCAATCTTGGCTGGCGCGGGCCGGAAGGGAAGGCACGGATTTTCTGGCTCTGGTTGGCAGGGCCTGGGACCTGCTCGCCCGGAACCTTCCATATCCGCTGCAGCGGGAGGCCTACAACAGCCTGATCTGCTTCGTAACCCGGGCGAGGAAAAAACAGGAATCCATGGTCGAGAACCTCTGCTCCCAGACGAACAGGAATTACTGGGAAACCCTTTTGCAGCGTGCCGATTGCGTCTTTGCCAAAGTCAAGCCCAAGGTCAATATCCTGGATGAGAAACAGCGCTGCTTCGAAGGCCGGGAATTTCAAAGATATCTCTTCCGCGTCCTCGAATACGCCTTGGTCTTCTGCAACAAGCTGGCCATCGAGGAAATGCTCCGGGCCAGGGAGCAGAACAATATCCCTTTCAACATCAGCAACGACGATGGCCTGCCGGATAGCTTCCTTTACCGGGATTTGGAGCCCACGGACGACACCAGGACGACCCTGGAGCTGATCGGGGATCTGGACCTGAAGCGCGAGGCACTGGAACTCTATGATTCCCTGAGGGAAGATTGGGACCCCGCCCATCTAAACGTGCTTTGCCACTATCTCGAAGTGTTTTTCAACCTTCCCAGCCAGCGCTTGAGCGACGAAACCCAGGCCAACAAGGACCAGCTCCACTCCCGCGTCCGCAGAAGGCTGCTGGAT
>CAYRVG010000051.1:0-11602 GCA_964427765.1 uncultured Candidatus Cloacimonadota bacterium | reverse complement strand
TCAAGCGCCTCGCGGGGGATATCGGGCTGGACTTCCTGCAAGAGAGGGACGAAAGCCAGGATTTTCTGGACCCGGGTATCCAGGAGCATGTTCTTTCCTCCGGGCCTGGCGAGCCAGGGGATATCGTGGACATGGAGGGCAAGGTGATCGGAAAACACAGGGGGATCGCGCATTACACGATCGGCCAGCGCCGCCATCTGGGCGTCAGCGGAATGGCGGAGCCCCATTTCGTGATCCGCATCGATGCCGGCGCCAACCTGATCGTTGCGGGTTCAAAACGCTTTCTTTATGGCAACAGGTTGATCGCCAGGGATATCAATTGGATCTCCATTCCCGCCCTGGAAGAAGAGCTCAGGGCCCAGACCAGGATCCGCCTGGCCCATGATCCGGCGCCCTGCATTTTGAACCCCTTGAAAGATGGCCGCGTGGAAGTCCTCTTTGACGCGCCCCAGCTCTCCATCACGCCGGGGCAGATTGCCGTTTTCTATTCCGGCGACGTCGTTCTGGGCGGCGGGATAATCGTTTGAGTTCCCCCCGATTCGCGAACAACCACATCGCGGAGTTTTCAGTTATCAAGTTTTTTCCATGCCTGTCCCCCTTATGCCTGATTCGCCCACAACCCGCCGACTTCCTACTGACTTCCCGCCGGGCCGGCAGGAACTGAGCGGGAAGTCGGCAGTTTGCTATCGAACCAGGGAAAAGGTATGGATTGGGGGGGGGTTAAAAGCCTCCTGTCCAGCCCTGCCAACCCCTTCCGGAAGCCTGAATATTTCTATTTGACATAATGGCCGAAGCCAAAAGTATGGCCCTATGATTAGCGTAAAGTGGGATAACAACAGGCTGCAGGAAAACATCGAACTGCCGCAGGGATGGGCCTTCTTCTGCTTCAACGAGGGGGAAAACCCACTCTGGTGCGGGATCACGCCCAACATCTGCCAGCGGCTGAGGATCATCGGCGCGAAAGCCGAACAGGACAGCCAGTACGCGGAGATGTCCGGCAAAGCGGACAACCTGCAGATCGAAACCAAGCCAGAGGCGATAGACGCCCTGATACGTTACAAGGTTTACATCCAGAAACATCATCCCGAGTATCAGCAGGCGATCGATCCCAGTTCGGATTACGCTTACCTGGCGATCGATGCCTGGCGCTTTCCCTTCGTTGGCATCCAGTCCCACACCACAGAAGATTGGACCTACGTCGGCCCCTGGCGCAGCCGGTTTTTCCTCACGGACGTGATGGACACGCTTTCCCGCATCCTCAGGATACCATTTTGCGAGACGGGCACCTTTCCCTGCGAAAAGCTCGAAAAAGGCATTTGCAAGGGGTATTGCCTGAACCTCAAGGAAGATCCGCAATATGATGATATCCCGGATCTGAACAAGCTCGAGGACCTCCTCAAGGAGGCATATCTGCATCCCCGGAACGGCATCCTGGAAATGGTCGCGCAGGAAAGGGACAACTATTTCAACAATCTGGAATTTGAGAAGGAAGACCTGCTCAATACCCAGATCGAGCTTTTGGAAAAATACCGGGACTGGCTGAATTTCTTTTACGTGACCAAATCGCTTTCCTACGCTACTGAGGATTTTGACGTCGAGAATGGAATGATGAGCAGATGCAGGTATGAAAATGAAGAATACCTTTTCCCCGTGCCGCAAACCAGATTTCGGGAAAATGAAAGGCTGGCGCTGAACCTCAGGGACCTGGACGAAGCCCGCCTGATCTACGAATATTACATGAAAAACATAGAAGGTTGATTTATGTTCTATAAACTGAGAGATCTATCCATAGTGAAACAAAGCCACCAGGGCAAGGTGCGCGATATCTATGATTTGGGGGATACCCTCCTGATCGTGACAACTGACCGCATCTCCGCCTTTGACGTGGTTTTCCCCGAGCCCATCGAAGGCAAGGGGGTGATCCTGAACCAGATCGCGGTGTATGTTTTCAAGACCACCGGCCACATCGTCCAGAATCATTTCATCAGCGATGAGGTGGCCGATTATCCCCAGGATTTCAAGCCTTTTCAGGACTACCTGGCCGGGCGCAGCATGCTGGTGCGCAAATGCCGGGTGATCCCCTTTGAATGCATCGTCCGCGGCTACATCAGTGGTTCCGCCTGGAAAGAATACCAGAAATCCGGCACCATCGGCGGCATGATGATCGCCGAGGAGCTCCAGGAAAGCCAGAAATTCTCGCATCCCCTCTTCACGCCCTCCACAAAAGCGACTGAGGGCCACGACAAAAACATAAGCTACCGCGAGATGCTGGACCACATGGACAAAAATATCGCCGAATTGCTGAAACAGAAATCCCTGGAGCTCTATAATTACGCGCACGAAATGCTTTTGCCAAAGGGGATTGTGCTGGCGGATACCAAATTTGAGTTTGGGGCCACCGGCGGCGAGATCTGCCTGATCGATGAAGCCCTGACGCCGGATTCATCAAGGTTTTGGGATAAAAAGGAATATGAGGTGGGAAAAAGCCCGCCCAGCTTCGACAAGCAGATCGTGCGGGACTACCTGATAAAAATAGGCTGGAACAAAAAACCCCCGGCTCCCTCCTTGCCCGATGAGGTCAAAAAACACGCCTTGGAAAGATACCGTCAGATTCATGATATCATTCTGGGGAAAAACTGATGTTGAAGATCATCTGCATCGTCGACGATGAAGAGGACCTCATAGAAAACCTGCAGATCCAGCTGGAATCACTGCGCCCGAACTGGCAAATCCTCGGTTTCAGCAATGGCATGGACGCCCTCAGGGAGGTCGTTACAGGCAGGGTCGACCTCGTGGTCACGGATATCGCCATGCCGGACATGGACGGTTACGAGCTCTATTGGCGGATCAAGGACCACGACCCCGATCTCCCCGTGATCATGATGACGGGCTTTGGCTATGACCCCAACCACGTTCTCGTGAGGGCAAAATCGGACGGGATGCGCGACGTGCTGTACAAACCCTTTGAGATCGAAAAACTGGTGGAACTGATCGAGCGCAGGCTGCCCAGGAAAGAGGATGCTTGATAAGCCATAACTTCATCAAAAGGCATTTATTGAAAAGGTCTTTCCTCAGCGATGTCCTGACCCCGCTCTCCAAGCTGAACGCGGTTTACCAGATATTCAGGAGAAAAAGAGCCTCAGAGAATCAATGGCACCCGGAACGCGGGATCATCAGCATCGGCAATATCTCCAGCGGAGGCAGTGGCAAAACACCTTTCTGCATCTTCCTGGCTAAACTGCTTGACAATGAGGGCTTGAAAATCGGGATCTCCCACCGGGGGTACAAAGGCAGCTTTGAAAACACGCCAACCATGATCTCTGAAGGCCGTGGGCCTGTGTACGGACCTCTGGAAGCCGGGGATGAGGCTTATCTTATGGCCAGACGCCTCCCCAAAATACCCGTGGTCGTGGGGAAAAAGCGCATAGCCGCGGTATCCCTTCTCCTGGCAGCCTTTCCGGACACAAAGATCGTGATCCTGGACGACGCCTTCCAGCATTTGCACATAGCGCGCGATCTGGACATCGTCTGTTTTGACTCAAGTACCGGGATCGGCAACGGCAGGGTGATTCCCGCCGGCTATCTGAGAGAGCCTCTGGACGCAATTTCAGAGGATGCGGTTGTGATCATCAACCACAAGGACGCGGCCGCTGCTGACGATTCTCTGGAAAACCTGCTCTCCAAAAGGACAGAACATATCTTTTACTGCCATTACAAAACCCAGGGGCTGTACGATCCGCGGGGAAATTGTCTTCCCGCCTCAGAGCTTTCGGGCAAACGGGTCATCCTCATCAGCGGGATAGCGGATCCATCCTCATTTGAGGGGACCTTAAGAGAGGCGGGCATCAGTTGGATCCATCACTTCAAGTATCCGGACCACCATGATTTTGGGGACGCGAAAGAGATTGAAAAAATCGCCACTCTCTGTGAGAAATACAAGGCTGAGTATCTTGTCTGCACCGAAAAGGACCTGGCCAAGCTATCAGTTCACGGCCGGATCAAAGACCTGCTCCTGGGGCTGCGGATAAAGTTATCCTGTCCGGAAGCTGAAGAATTGAAAAAGCTTGTCTTAGATAGAGTTAAAACCCGGTAATCTTTTAGGAACCGCCCATCCGCTGGGAGCGCGCAAGCCATTGCGCGGCAATGGATATGGCTGCCGTGTCCGCCCTCGTGATGATCCTGCCCAGGGATATCCGGGGATATTCCCCGAACAGCTCAAACTCCCTTTCGCCCCAGCCGCCCTCGGGTCCGATGAGAAAGCAGGGTTTCCCTAATTGGCGTTCCTCCAGATGATGCAGCCAGGTGCCGCCACCTAGTTCTGAACAGACCACCGGCGAGTATCCCCTTCCGATGATCCTCTGAAGGGTGGATTCCAGAGGGAGGGGCTCCTCCACTTCCGGCAGCCAGGGGTTGTCGCATTGTTTGATCGCCGCCAGGGCGATCTTCTCCAGGCGCTGGCGCGTGTTATCCGAAGCCTGGCGGACGGAATGCTCTGACATGAAGGGGAAAAAAGCCGACGCCCCCAATTCCGTGCATTTTTCCACCACCAGTTCGTCGCGCTTGTTCCTGAGCAGGGCCAGGGCTATGGCGTAGGGATATTGGGGCGGGGGAATGTTCTTGATCTCGATGACCTCGAGTTTGGCCGATCTCTTGCCCACATCACGCAGTTCGGCCAGGGCCATGACGCCGTAACCTGAATTGAGCCAAACAGGCTCCCGCAAACGCCTGTGGGTGACCCGTGCCAGGTGATGGAACTCCTCACCCTCCAGGTTTACCAGAGAACCTGTTTTAAGGTTTTTCAGGCCGGGAAAGAAATACGAAGGCACGCTCCGCCCCCAACTCAGGTGAACAGGTCCTTGATCTTATTGAGGAAACTCTTGCCCGGTTTGAGTTCACGTTTGCTGTCGAATTGCCGCAGGCGTTTGTAAAGTTCCTTTTCCTCGCCTGAGACCTTGGTGGGAATGATCACATTTATCCTGACGATCAGGTCCCCGCGTGAATATGAATTCAAGCCCTGGATGCCCTGCCCCTTGAGGCGGAACCTGCGTCCGCTTTGTGTGCCGGACGGCACTTTCATTTTTGCCGATCCCGTGAGGGTCGGGACAACTATTTCATCGCCCAACACCGCCTGGGATACATGGACGGGAAAATCCAGGATGATATTGTTCCCATCGCGTTCAAAGATGTCGTCCTGCCTCTCATGGATGAGCACCAAAATGTCTCCGGGCGGTCCGTTGCGCTTTCCAACGTTGCCCTGCCCGCGCAGGCGGATATACTGGTTTTCCTCCACCCCGGCGGGGATCTTCACGGTGATCTCCTTCATCGTGCCCATCCTGCCTTCACCGTAACACTTGGTGCATTTGTTCTTGATGATCTTGCCTTCGCCGTGGCAGACAGGGCATTCCGCTATCGTCTGCATCTGGCCGAAAAGGGATTGGCGCACTGTGCGCACCTGGCCCGTTCCATGACAGTGGGAACAGGTTTCCACCTTACCATCGGCGCTTCCCGTCCCATTGCATCTGTCGCAGGGGACCTTGGCGCTGATCTTCAGCTTCTTTTCCGTGCCCAGGGCTATTTCCTTCAGGCTCAGGGAAAGCTCGATCTGAAGGTCCTCGCCCTGGTTCGTCCTGCGCTGGCCAGTGCCTCGGCCGCCGAAACCGCCGCCGCCGAACAGGGTTTCAAAGATGGAACCAAATCCTCCTCCCCCGCCAAAGATATCGCTGATATCCTCAAAGTGGGTGAAATTATTCCAGTTGAAGCCTCCATTGCCAAATTGCTGGTCGACCCCGGCGTGGCCATACTGGTCGTAAAGCTGGCGTTTTTCTTTGTCCGAAAGAACTTCATAGGCCTCCGAGGCCTCCTTGAATTTATCCTCGGCGGCCTTGTTGTCCGGATTCTTGTCCGGATGGAACTGCATCGCCTTTTTACGGTATGCTTTCTTTATTTCGTCCGCGCTGGCATCCTTGGCAACTCCCAGAACTTCGTAATAATCTCTTTTGGACATTCACACTCCTTGTTTGATAAAAAGATCCCGCTCCGGCGGAAGCCGGAACTTCCGCCGGTGGATGGGATGCTTATTTATCGTCGTCAACAACTTCGAAATCTGCGTCTATCGGGCCTTCCGGTTCTTCGGATTTTTGTTCATCCTGTTCGCCCGCGCCCATGTCTTCGGGCCTGAAACCGCCCGCTTCGGGGCCGGGGCCCTGAGCGCCCTGCTGCTGTTCTTGCTGGGTCTGTTGATAGATGATCTCACCCAGGTGCTGGGCCTTTTGGGCGAGGCTCTGTTTGATATTGTCAATTTCTGTTTTGTCAGTGGCCTTTTCCAGGGCCTCCTTGGCTTTTTTCACCTCTTCCTCAAGGTCTTTCCTTTCGTCTTCCGATAGTTTGTCTCCATAATCCTTGAGGCTCTTTTCCGTGCTGAAGATCAGGCTGTCCAGCTCATTCTTCGCGGAGATGAATTCCTGGCGCTTCTTATCCTCTTCGGCGTGCATCTCGGCGTCCTTGACCATGCGTTCGATGTCGTCCTGGCTGATGTTTCCGGCGCGTTCGATGCGGATCGATTGCTCCTTGCCGGTGCCCTTGTCCTTGGCGGAGACGTGCAGGATGCCGTTGGCGTCGAGGTCGAAGGTCACTTCGATCTGGGGCATGCCGCGCGGGGCCGAGGGAATTCCGACCAGGTCGAAACGTCCCAGGGATTTATTGTCCGAAGCCATGGGTCGCTCGCCCTGCAGGACGTGGATCGTCACCGCCGTCTGGTTGTCCGCGGCGGTTGAGAAGATCTGGCTCTTCTTCGTGGGGACCGTCGTATTGCGCGGGATAAGTGTGGTGGAAACCCCGCCGAGGGTCTCGATACCCAGGGAAAGCGGGGTCACGTCAAGAAGCAGGACTTCGCTGACGTCCTCATCCCCGGAAAGGATCGCGCCCTGGATGGAGGCGCCGATCGCCACGACCTCGTCCGGGTTCAGGCTGCGGTTGGGCTTTTTGCCGAAGAATTTCTCCACAGCTTCCTGCACCGCGGGGATGCGCGTGCTGCCGCCGACGAGGAGGATCTCCTCCACGTCCGAAGCGGAAAGCTTGGCGTCGCTGAGCGCCTTGCGGCAAGGCTCCATCGTACGCTGCACCAGGTCTTCCGTCAGACGGTTGAATTCGGACAGGGTCAGATCCAGGTTCAGGTGTTTGGGCCCGGTCGCGTCCGCTGTGATGAAGGGCAGGTTGATACTCGTGGTCTGCGTGCCGGAAAGCTCGATCTTGGCTTTCTCGGCTGCTTCGCGCAGACGCTGGAGCGCCATCGCATCCTTGGAAAGGTCGATCCCTTCCTGTTTCTGGAATTTATCCAGGATCCAGTCGATGACGCGCTTGTCAAAGTCGTCCCCGCCCAGGTGGGTGTCGCCGTTGGTGGAAAGCACTTCCACCACGCCCTGCGAGATATCCAGGATGGAGATGTCGAAAGTCCCGCCGCCCAGGTCGTAGACGGCAACTTTCTGCTCTTTCTTGTTCTCGACCCCGTAGGCGAGTGCCGCCGCCGTAGGCTCGTTGACAATGCGTTTCACGTCCAGCCCGGCGATCTTTCCGGCGTCCTTGGTCGCCTGGCGCTGGTCGTCATTGAAATAGGCCGGGACTGTAACGACAGCTTCCTTCACTTGTGTGCCCAGATAGGCTTCCGCGGTCTCCTTCATTTTGGTGAGGATCATCGCGGAAATCTCCTGCGGCGTGTAATCCTTGTTGGTCGTGTCTATATGCACAGCCGCCTGCCCCTTGATGCCGGATTTCACCTTGAAGGGGACCTGCTGGATCTCGGAGCTCACTTCATTGTAAGCGCGCCCCATGAAGCGCTTGATGGAAAACACCGTGTTGTTGGAGTTCGTCACTGCCTGGCGTTTCGCCATCTGGCCAACGAGGCGCTGTCCGTCCTTGGTGAACGCGACGACGGAAGGGGTCGTACGGCTGCCTTCCGCGTTGGTGATGACCACCGGCTTGCCGCCTTCAACGACGGCCACGCAAGAATTGGTGGTTCCTAGGTCTATACCGATTATTTTTCCCATTTTTCCTCCATGGTACTTTTATTTTCAATTTCGTTGGGATCCTTCCTCCGGGATGGTCCATCCTCAGTTTCGGGATCCTTTGTTTCTTCAATTTTGCCGGATGACACCGCCACCCGCACCGGACGCAGAACTTTGTCGTGCATCATGTATCCGTTTTGAATGACGGCGGCGACAATGTTTTCCTCAAACTCGCTGGGGATGTGCGCCAGAGCTTCATGCAGGGCGGGATCGAATTCCTTGCCCAGGGCCTCTATCTTGCGCACGCCCTCTTTGGCGAGGACGTTCCTTAGCTGCTGCTCGATCATCATCACGCCCTTGACGAAGCTGTCATCCAGTTTGTCTTCATCGACCTGGAGCATGGCCCGCTCGAAGTTATCCGCCACATCGCAGACCTCGAGGGCCAGCCTCTGGGTCGAAAGCTTTATCCAATCCGATTTTTCCTGGACGCTGCGCCGGCGGAAATTCTCAAACTCCGCCATGCTGCGCAGATATTTATCCTTCAATTCGGCGCATTTGGCCTCAAGTTCTTCGATCTTGGCCGCCATGTCTGTTTCCTTTTCAACTTCTTTTTTCTCTACCTTTCTGGAACCGGCCACTTCTTCCTCGTAGGCCTGCTCTTCAAGTTCCTCGGTTATTTTCTCGTGCTTCTTCTTCTTTGCCAATTCAAACCTCCTGTTGGGGCACAACCATGCCCTTGCGGGTAGTTTCGGTTATCGTCTTAGTAACGTCCCTGATCAGCGGGATCAGCCTGCGGTAATCCGTGCGCAGCGGGGCAACCACGCCCAAGTAGCCGGGGATCCCGAAGACCTCGTATCTGCCGTAGATGAGGCTAAAATCATACCACTGCGGCACGTTGAGATCCTCGCCCATCAAAACGTTGACGTCTGCCTCTGTATCGAAGTTTCGCATCAGATTCATAAGATATTCCTGGCGTTGGATCATGTTCATGAAGCTCAGGATGTTCTGCTTGGAATCAAACTCCGGCTGCTCCAGGAAATTGATACTGCCGTCATAATTTATGTAAAAATCGCTGATATCGACGAAAGCCTTGTGCAGCTCGCTCAAAAACATGCTCACCAGGGCGTTGTCCCGGTACATGTTCTCCCGCATCTCGACCAGGACCTTGTTGGCTATGTCGTAGATCCTCAGCCCCACCAGTTCGTCATTCAGATAGCGCACCAATCTTTTGAGCTGGGCCTCCGTGATGTCATAATCCAGCTTCATCACGACCGTCTTGTCCAGGCCGGAATCCAGGCTCATCACGAAAATGAACTTTTGCATTCCGATGGGAAACACCTCCAGCTTGGCCAGATAACCGCTGGAGACCTCCGGCTCGGCTACGAAGCTGAGCTGGTCCGTCTCCTTCGCCAGAAGCTGCATGATGTAGTTCATGGCCAGCGGCGTGTCCTTATAATGCCGGATCAGCAAGTCCCGCAGCAGCTTCATGTCCTTGAAGCTCACGTTCGCGTGCTCCGGCGCGATCAGGCGCAGGTAGGCGCGAAAACCGTTTATGGTCGGGATCCGCCCCGCGGATGTGTGGGGCTGCTGGATCAAATTCTGCTTTTCCAGCTTCATCAGATCCAGGCGCAGCGTTGCCGAACTCACGCCCTGGAGATACTTCTCGTTAAGGACGCGCGAGGACACCGGCTCATTGCTGAGAATGTATTCATCCACCAGAGCCACAAAGGTCTTGTCCAATCTAAGCTGATTCTTTTTCATACTGTTATGGTTTAACCGTTTATGTTTTTTAGCACTCAGTCATTTAAACTGCTAATCTGAAAGACAAATTAATCAAGATAGATAAATTGTCAATCTAAAACTGAGAGTGCTAAAAAATCCCCACGCTTTGCTTCAAGCTTATACCTGGCCTCATTGATCCGACACAAACTGACGCCGGGCCATACGGATATCGCCCATAACCAGTCACCGATAAATAATGATGATTACTTCAACTTTAACTACCTTTTATTCAGCCCGCCCGCCACGTTCTAACCACTGCCTGACTTCCCGCAGAACCAGCGGTTAGTCAGTGTGAAGTGGGGCTGTGGCGGGCCTTTCAGGGAAAAGGGAGATTCAATTTTTTCTGGTATTGATGGCCAGGGATCCCGCGGCCCGTCTGAGCAAAGCAATGCCCCTCCCCCTTTTCCCCGGCGAGTGCCGGGCAACACCATCGGCAACCCAAAAGCCGAAAATGGCTGTATGTCCGGATAGCTCCGCCAAAGATCCCATTTATCAGGAAAGGGGGACGCATAAAAGCCGGAGCGGCCGATGATCCGGACGCCCCGGCATGATCTTGTCGATTTTGTTTATTATCTGATCAGGATCGCTTTCACTTCGCGCGTGACGCCGCCAATCTCAAGCCGGAAGAGGTAGATCCCGCTTTCCTGAAGGTTGAGGTCCAAAGCTGTGACAGGGATCTCCTGGACCCCGGGCTCCGCGCGCAGGATCTTTTCCGCCAGCTTCTGCCCCCTGATGTTGTACACGCTTACGTGGCATTCAGCCTGGCCTCTTTCCGCGTTGAAAACGAGCGTGGCCGAATTCCTGAAGGGGTTGGGGCGGATGCTGAAGACAGGTTCCGGAGGGGGAATCGCGGCATCGTCATTGGAGACGATGGTCAGGGTCACTGTGTTGCTGGGGTCGGAATAGTGGTCTCCGTAACGCGCTTTGACGTAGAAATCGTAGCTTCCGCCGGCCAGTCCGGTGAACTGGTGGCTTAAAACATCACCTTCCACGGTCTGACCCAATTCGCCGTTCATGTAGATATAATACTGGTCCGGAAGAGTGTATTGCGAGGGTGCCTGCCACTCCAGAAGGGCTCCATCCGGGGGAACGAATGTTACGGTGAGTTCCCTCGGCGCGAGATACTCCATGCCCAGGCTGCCGTTGGAGTTGAGGCGCATGGCGCAGATATCCATGTCGTTTGATCCCTGTTCCCAGGCAAGGACGCACCAGTTGTCCGGATGTGAATCCATGTCGAAATGATACTTCGTGACCCCGGTGCTGGCCAGGGTGGTCGCTCCTCCGCCCCAGGCCTCGGTGCCAGAGGAGGTCCAGCAGTTCGCGCCGAGGTTATCCGTGTTGAATTCATACAGGCAGACGGCCCCCTGACCGGCGAAATAGGCGTCCACGGTATTAACCTCGACCCCGCCGATATCGATGAAGATCAGGGCCGTTTCGCTCCAGACGCGGTTTCCAGAGAAATCCATCAACTGCCGGGCCAGGCCCCAGCTGTTCTGGTTGGCGTCAGTCACCCTGAAGAAGGCGTAGATATGTTCGTTCAGGGGATCCACAGCCAGTTTTGGATAATATTGCTGGTTGACGGGATC
Source organism: uncultured Candidatus Cloacimonadota bacterium (assembly GCA_964427765.1). Taxonomy (GTDB): domain Bacteria; phylum Cloacimonadota; class Cloacimonadia; order Cloacimonadales; family Cloacimonadaceae; genus Syntrophosphaera. The sequence continues at coordinate 234 of CAYRVG010000051.1, read as the reverse complement.
GACGCTCATCAGGGCGCCGTCCTCCGGCATGGTGATGCTGCCGGCGGAGTTGACCCTCTGGCAGTAAACGTCGTTATCCATGTTCGATTCACGATCTTCATACCAGGCGAGGATGCCGCCGCCGGAGCCGTCGGTTTCGAAGGGGATGAGCTGCTCCCAGGCCGGGATGCCGCCGGCGTCCGTCATCAGACAGTTCCAGAGTTGCTGGCCGGCGGGGGAATATTTGGCGACGTA
>CAYRVG010000050.1:0-13452 GCA_964427765.1 uncultured Candidatus Cloacimonadota bacterium | reverse complement strand
AGCCGGGATTCGTCCGTGGCGAACTTGAGGTCGTTGATGCCGATGAATTGTGGCCAGCGGAAACAGAAAGTGCAGTAGGCGTGGCAGGTCTGGCCCTGCGAGGGGAAAACCAGGACGGTTTCATTATACTTATGCTGAACCCCCCTGACCTTCTCTTTATCGAAGGTGGGGACGTTGTCATTCTGCCCGGCGGGATGGGGGTTAAGGGACATGCGGATGTCGTATATGGCTTTTTTAAGCTCTTCCGGATCCCCCTTCCAGAGGCCCGCGAGCTGGCGTTGATGCTTTGGCAGCATCATGTCCGGATGGGGGAAGTTCAGCCGGAACATGGGATCGTCAAGAGCGTTTTCCCAGTCGATCAATTCGTTGACCACGTAGTTGTTGGTCTTGAAGGGGAAAAACTTGGTCATGCGCTCCATCTTGTTCACGAAAGCGGAAGGCAGCTTTTCCAGTTGCTTGATCTTCCGGAAATTCCCCGGGTGGTAGAACTCGATGTTTTTATATTTGTGTTTCATTGCGAATCTCCCTAAAAAGTCTCTCTATACCTTGGCGGTTATTTCCGCTGGAAAAAAATCTCTACTCTAATAGATTAACCCATTTTGGACGATGTCAAGTTTTATAAACCTTTGACTATGTGTAACAAATTGATTGTCAGAGCATTGCAACATCCGGCAGGGATCCCGCGCCGGAAAGATCCATAGCCCCTTTCACCTTTGGGGGAACATGCTCCCCGCCAAATCCCACCCAACAGCCGAAAAGGGCTTTTGGGTTCTTGATGGTGGTCTGCATCCCGGCCCCAGGCAGAGGGGGAGGAAGCAGGGCGAATGGGCCACGATCCTTTCCCCGCAAGGGATGTTTGGCTTTCAGATCGATACCCAGGAGGGATGGGGCGGAAGATAATCATTGACAATTCCGGGTCCTGGTTCTAAAGATGATATTTAACGATCCTCGAAAGGGAGAGAACTCATGAAAAACCTGCTTGTCATTGCCTTGCTTTTTGTGCAGGTGCCCCTTGCGGCGGCCATGCCCGGGGCTTGGAACGAATTCCAGAGGGATCTGGGCATCCAGGCGGCGGACCACAAGGATTCGCCGGAACACCTTGCCCTGCGTCAGCGGGAGACCCGGTCCTATGAGGTCGGGGACACCGCGACCTTCTGGAAATGGGACCTTTCCGTGATGCCGCCTCTCTGGGTGCAGACCCCCGCGACCTGCCGTGCCGTGGGTGCCCACTGCTACCTGTTCGTGGCGGATTCCGAATGGGGCCTGCACATGGACCAAACAGACGTGGACGCGGTGATGTTCCGCCTGGAGGAAAGCACAATCAACGATTCCACCCGGGGCGTGATCGAAATGGACATCGACCTCTTTGGCCCCATCCCGGACGAGCTTGACAACGACCCCCGGCTGGTCGTGTTCTATTCGGCCCTGGGCTCTTTCCAGGGCAATTATTTCGACGGCTATTTCAGCCCCTACAACCAGGTGACGGAAGCCCAGGCCCAGCAGATGAACCCTCCCGGCCACAGTAACGAATGCGAGATGATCTACATGACCTGCCATCCCCTTGATCCCATCGCCCCGGTGCGGCTCTCCGTGCTGGCCCACGAGCTGCAGCACCTGATCCACTGGGGGCAGGACTCCAACGAGGAGACCTGGCTCAATGAGGGCTGCTCCGAGCTGGCCATGGTCGTTTACGGCGTTCCGGACCCCATAACCGGCTTTCCATCCAATCCGGATAACAACCTCACCGCCTGGAACCAGACCTTCGCGGATTACGTAAAGGTCATGCTGTTCTTCACCTATCTGCAGGAGCATTACGACGCGACCGGACTGATCCAGGACCTGGTTTCCGACCCCGCGAACGGCATCTCCTCCCTGACCCAGCAGCTCGCGATCCATCATCCGGACACAAGTTTTGAGGAATTGTTCACGAACTGGGGCACGGCCAACATCATTGATCCGGAACCGCCGCAGGATCCGCTTTGGGGTTATACTCAGCTGGATCTTCCCCCGTTTCACGCCACTTTCCTGGATTGGCAGGAAGAGATCACCAACCAGACGATCCAGCCCTACGCCACGGATTATCTCTTTCTGGAATGCTATGAATTGGGGCGGATGATCAGCATCGCCAGCGACAACCCCGTCTCGGCGAGGCAGGCCATATTTTCGTCCAACGGTTTCTGCCAGGGCGTGGTGGATGAAGGAAACGGAACTTTTTTGCAGTTCGATCTGCCTACTTCATACGACGCGGAATATGTCCGCGTGGTGGTCTCAAACCCCTATCCCGTCTCGGTCGTATATTCCGTGCAATCCACGGTCGACAATGACGAACAGCTGGCGCAGACCCCGGCACTGGAGAATGTGAGCTGCCATCCGAACCCGTTCAAGGGGAAAACCTCCATCTCCTTCGCCCTGAAAGAGCCAGCCCCACTGCGTTTGGTGATATACAATTCCCGGGGACAGAAGGTCCGCACCCTGGCAGATGGTTTTCTGCCCGCTGGCAGCCATGAGGTTGCCTGGGACGGGCGGGACGGGAGTGGAAGAGCTGTTTCCAGCGAAGTCTATCTCGTCAGGCTTAGTTCCCAGGGTTACCAGCTCGATAAGAGATTGATCCTGCTCAAATAAGACCTTGTTTTGCCCGGGCCGTGGCTTCGAACCGGGCGGGGACCCCTTCCCTGATCCCGCCCTTTTCCCTGACCGCCTCATAACAGCCTGGTTTCGCGCTCAGTAAACTCTGAACCGGCGGGAACTCAGGCGGTTGTGGGATCGTTGTGGGCGAATCAAATCCAGGCGCGATATCTTTGGATTAGTATTGCCAGAATCCCCGTAATTCGATTTGGTGCACCAGCTCATAAAAAAGGTCTCCGGACTAATCAACCAATCTCAGATATACGATATTGACCACATAGGCTCAAACATCCCATGATTTTGAACATCAGTTCACCGCTGCGCTCCATACCGTGCAAATGCACTTTCGTACTGCGGACTAAAAAACACTCTGCAAAATCGACCGGGCACGGGCTAGTAAAAGTCCCCGTGACCATTCACGCCATTGCGGGAAATGCCGGGCCGGATATATCTTCAAACCCGTTGTTGTGTTCTAATGCATCTCGGGCGGCGTGTTGAACTTGCCCAGGAAGAGGATGGAATTGGTGGGCTTGTGGAGGATCACATAGACAAAGGGTTTGTCCGCGCGGAAGACGGGGATCGCCGGCTCGTTCGGCCCGACGGAAGTTACCGCCATGACGGCCCCGGTTGCGGCGGCAGCCTCGGTGCCCTCTTCATTCACCTCGATGAAGGCCTTGTGTACCACATCCATGAGGAAAAGCCCGGGATTGGGGTCCATAATTCCGGAAAAATCCGCTTTGAGGGGATCGAACGCTTCCCGCATGCCCATTGCCTTGAGTTGGTCCACCAGGCCTTCGAGGGTGAGTTCGAACTTGAACCTGGGGATGTAAACGTCAACCTCCTGTTTTTGGAGGGCTTCCTGCCATTGGGCCAGGGAACCTGCGTCCAGATCATTTCCCAAGGCGTCGATCTCCTCCGGAAGGATGAAGAGCATGGCCAGATCTTTCTCGGCGTAGGGAAGCTCGAGGATCTGGCAGTCACCGGTTTGGGCATAGGCAAAGGTGTCGCGGATGGACATCATCTGCACTGGCCTTGCCGTCTGTGGCGTCCGGTCCTGCGAGGAGGTGTAGAAATAATCCCGGTTGGTCTTCTGGGGATCGAACATCTTCAGCCAGTTGCCCTTGAAATAGATCGCGTTCACCAGCACCAGGCCGTTGTTGCTGTCGCTGATGTGGCTGGGGCTGATCAGATCCCTGATCCTGGAATTGGTCTGATCCTCCACCCAGGTGTTGATGAAATCCGCCGTGCCTCCGGCATCGGAGAAATCAAGCGCAAACAGATCGCTGGAGTATTTTCCGCGCAGGAGTTCCAGATAGTCCTCCCGGAGCAAATCCGCGTTGGCATCCGAGCCGAAGAGGGCGTTGGCTACGTTGGTTTGGGCGTTGCCCCTATCGCCAAGCTCGTTCAGGTCACTTTGCAGGGCTTGGAAAGAGTTGTGCTGAGCGTCTTCGGGGAGGTTGAACCCCAGGGCTTCGGCGATCCCTTGCGCGGTGCCTCCCTTCGCCCCGGCATGGACCATGGAAAGCGCGGAGGAAATGCTGTAGGGTGAATAAAAGAGGTTTTTGCCTGATTCATCCATACTGCCGTAAAGGCGGAGGGCAAAATCGTTGACCTGCTCCCGGGCGGCGGGAGCTTGCCCGGCTTGCTCAGAGGGTTCCGCGTTTTCGGTTTTGTTGCAGGAACAGCCGATGCAGAGAGCCAGAACGGCAAGCAGGAACAGGTATCTTTTCATGATTTTCATTGTTACATCCTTAATTTCAAAAATTCATGGAGTCCAGAGATCTAAGCCCGGTCATTGGACCCGGTGTTCCGATCCCAAGGGATCCAGCGGCTCATTTATTCGCCTTCGCTGGTGGACCTGGCGTCGCCTTCACCCTCGGATTCCCTCTCTGCTTCAAGGCGGCGGGAATCGTCATCAGAGACATAATCCCCCGCGAATCCGTCCTGGTTGATCACCATATCGTAAATAACGTTTCCATTGCGGTACCAGCCAAGGAACCTGCCGTTTATCCTGCCCTGGCGGTAATTGACGCTCATTTGCGGAGAGCCGTCCGGATACCAGAGATACATGGGGCCGTGCTGTTTTCCCTTCAGATAACTCGTCAGCCGCGAGAGCTTTTCGTTCTCAAAACGTTCAAAGGCAATACCCGTAAATGGGTGGCCGTCCTTCACATAAAGCTCGTCCTCCAGGCTCAGTTCGCTGAACGGGATGGCTGCCCGGGGAAGCACAAACTCCCTTACGAGGTCGTATTCTTCGCTGTTGCGCTGCGCGGGAAGAAGCCCGATCGCCAGGCTGAAGAGGCAGATCAGGACGATGCTGATCGAAAATGACTTTCCGGTCACTTCAGAAGGCTTGAACTGTTTTGGCGTTAGCCAGTTTTTATTATTCTTATTCATGGTTTGAAACTCCATTTACAAGTCGGTCCTTACACTGGATATAATAAGGCAATAATCCCGGATAACAATCTTGCGTATTATGCCCGCGGCTTAAAACTCCACCTCGCCGGGTCCCTTGATCTGCTTGATCTCGCCTCCGGCGTTGATATCGCGGCAGGGGCCGGCTTCGACCTCCCCGCTATCCGTGTAGCCGCGCTTTTCCCAGAAACCGGGAACGTAGTATTCCATCAGTTCGATCTTAATGACGGACTTGGCTGATTTGTAGCCCCAGAGATAGGGGATGAAGGCGCGCACCGGGCCGCCGTAATCCTCATCCAGGAATTCGCCGTCGAAGCTGTGGGCCAGGAGGGATTTTTCCTTCAGGGCAATATCCACGGGGATGGAGGTATCATAGATCCCGCCCACGGACCAGAAGCGGACGTATTTGCAGCTGGGCTTCATTTCCACCGCGTCCAGGATGGCGGAAAGCGGGACGCCCTTCCAGTTTCCCTTGACGGACCAGCGCGTGACGCTTGTCAGCCGGCTGGTCACCTCGGACTGGGGCATTTCCTGGATCTCTTTCCAGGTGAAGGTCTTGGGCGCTTCACAGGCTCCGGTCACCTCCACTTTCCAGCTTTCCTGGTCCAGGCGGCCGGGATGTCCCTCAGCCCAGAATATGGGTGTGTTCATTGCAGCAAGTTTACTCACATTTTCTCCTTTGTCTTTGGTTGCGTCGAGTGAATCCGCGGGCGTGGTGTCTGAACCAGAACAGGCCTGCGCAAACAGCAACGCCCCCAAAACTGCCCCAAGGCAGATCACAAGTTTCATTTATTCCTCCCCGGATTCCCACACATACAGGTTTTCGATCACATCTGTGGGCAAAATGGAAGCGGGGTCACGTTTTTTGGCAAGCTCGTCGGCCGTTTTACCCAAGAGGAATGAGGCGTTGATCGCGGCATCCGGTATCTCCAGACCCTGGGCCAGAAACGAGGCGATGATGCCGGCAAGGACGTCTCCGCTGCCGCCGGTTGCCAGTCCGTCATTGCCGGAGATATTCACCAAAGTGAAGTTTTCATCGTGATAGATGCTGTAATGGCTTTTCAGAAGAACCCGGGCTTTGTGTTCCGCCACGAACTGGCGCAGCGGTTCGAGGCAATCAGCTTCGAGGAGATCCTTGTCGATATCCGCCAGGCGGGCAAATTCCCCCCAATGCGGCGTTAGCAGGACGTTTGGCTTGGATACGTATTTGAGCAGGCGCGGATTCTCGGAGATGAGGTTGAGCCCGTCCGCGTCCACCACGAGCGGGACCTTCACATTCCTGAGCACGGTTTCCAGCAGTTTGAGGGAATAATCATCGCGTCCCAGGCCGGGCCCGATCAAAACCGCCGAGGCGTCGGAAAGCAGATGCAGCAGGGTTTTGGCGTCTGGAAGTTCGGTCTTGGGATTCTCCGGTATGGCCAGGGACAGGGCCTCGGTGAGTTTGAGCGCGTAAACCGCCATCAGTTCTATGCGGTGCAACACGTAAACATAGCCGCAGCCGGCGCGCAATGCCGCGTGGGCGGACATCACGGATGCGCCCGTGTATCCGGGGATCCCGCCGAAGATGTAAACCTTGCCGAAATCGTTCTTATGGGATACCGAGTGGCGCAGGGGCGGCAGGAAATCCTCTTCGAGAAAGAGTTTGGCCGCGTCTATTCCGCTGTAATACGCGTTGGGGACGCCGATGGAGGACAGATACTGTTCTCCGCAGACCTCACGGCCCATGCCAATGATGTGTCCCAGCTTCATGCTTTCGATGCAGATCGTCGCGTCGGCGTAGATGGCCTGGGAACAATGGCCTGTACTGGCATTTAGGCCGGAGGGGATATCCACGGAAACCATAAAATCAGATACTAAATTGACAAGGCTGAAAAACTCAGCCATCCAGGGATCCGGCTCGCCCTTGAAACCTATGCCGAACACTGCGTCGACCACGAGGCTGCAGCCCAGGATGACCTCCCGGGCAAGGATCAGGCCGTCATCCCCCGCAATTTTCTGGACGGGGATGTTCAGGTTTTGGCAAAGTTCCAGGTTGGCCTTGGTTTCCGGGCTGAGGCGGCCTTTGCCGATCCGCAGGATGCCAACGTTGCAGCCGAACTGGTGCAGCCAGCGGGCGATCACGGCACCGTCTCCTCCGTTGTTTCCGCTGCCGCAAAGAACACAGACCCCGCCCAGCAGACGGTCCGCGAAATTATCAAAAATAAGATCGGCACAGGTTTTTCCCGCCGTTTCCATCAGGACGCGGGAGGGCATGCCAAATTCATCTATGGTGCGTGAATCAAGTTCTTTCATCTGGTCGGAAGTGAGCAGGTTGTACATAAATTACTCCTTGTTCGGTTGCTCCGGGTGAAGTTTGATTTCGATGGTCGTTCCTTCGTTGAAGGTGCTTTCCAGCACTTTGATGTGGCCGCCGTGGTATTCCTCCACGATGCGCTTGGCAAGGCTGAGCCCAAGCCCCCAGCCGCGGTTTTTGGTGGTGACCCCGGGCTCGAATATCTTCTTCCATTGCGAGCGGGGGATGCCCTTGCCTTCGTCGCGGATGAGCAGGTAAACGTATTTGTCGGTATGGGTGGCGGTGATGAAGATGTTGCCGCCCTTCTTGGACATCGCGTCAACGCAGTTCTTGATCAGGTTTTCCAGGGTCCATTTGAAGAGTTCGCTGTCGAGCATGACCTTGATGCCCTCGATCTTGGAGATCAAATGGATATTGATGCGCGAGCCCAGATGGGGCATCCGGTCTTTGAAATAGGTGACCGTTTCCTTGAGGATCTTGTGCAGTTCGATAGGTTTGAGCCTGGTTTGGGAGCCCACTTTGCCGAAGCGGGAGGAGATGACCTTCAACTGGTTGAGGTCGGCGATCATGTAGTCGATTATCCTATCCATGTCCGGGCGCTGCGAGCCCTCGGGAGGGGATTCCCGCAGCAGGTCTATCCATCCCATCAAAGAAGTGATGGGAGTACCGAATTGGTGCGCCGTCTCCTTGGCCAGCCCGATCCAGAGAGTGTCCTTTTCCGTGCGGTGCAGAAGCAGGAGCCCGTAGCTGCTGAAAGCGATCAGAAGCACTGCCAGAAGGAGTTCCAGGATCACCAGGTAGCGGATGCGGGATAGGGATTTCGGGGCCGTGAAATAGATGAAGCCGAGGTTGTCCTCTTCGTTGCCCAGGGGTATCTCCGTCATCGATTGGATCTTTTCGTTCAGCATCCGGCGGTCTTCGGGATTGATGTCCTCCCAACTCAGGGTTTCGGGAATATCCACGTTGCGCCAGTAAAGCGGGGTTTTTTCGATGTCCGTCACCACCACGGAATAGTCTATCTGCTTGATGAACTCCTGCAATGAAGTGGGCCGGGCGTAATAGACATAGTTCGTGATCTCACCTTCATAGGTGATCTCAGTCCGGTTCATATCCTCCAGGTAGGATCTGAGCCTGTTTTTTGAATCTTCTGAGAGCTCGTTGAAGCTGCTGTCCGGGGACACATTGATCTGGTTCCAGAACATGGGCTCGAGATTAGCGTCGGTAATGATGATGGGTATTGGATTATTGGGCATGAATTCAAAGAGGATGTAGGAACTGATGGCCTCCTCGTAATTCCTTTCCTGGGCCGCCTCGAAATGCCGGGAACTGAGTTCGCCGAGAACGCGGGCGTATTTTTCGGACTGGCGCAGGTAAGCGTCCGTATAGGCAATGTATCTGGCAAAGATGCGGGGCACGTATTCCTGCTCGCGCTTGGCGTTCTGGATCAGGATCTGGGTGTAGATGGCGAAGGCGATGAAAATAACCAGGCTGCCAAAGATCATATACAGGCGCAGGGTTTTGAAGTTATTCGTCTTTTTTCGCGAGATCCCAGACTGAATCAAGTTCTTCGAGGCTTGCTTCATTGATGTCCTCTTTGTTCTGACGGTAGTGTTCCTCAATGTAGTGAAAACGTTTGTGGAATTTGCTGGTGGTGCGTTTGAGCGCGCCCTCCGCGTCTATGTGGAGCTTGCGGGCCAGGTTGACGAGCGTGAACAGCATGTCCCCCAGTTCTTCGCTGATCAGGTCTTTATCGCCGGATTCCAGCGCTGCGTGCAGCTCCTCTTCCTCTTCATCCAGCTTGGCCAGGACGGGCACGGTATCCGGCCAGTCGAATCCCACCGAGGCCGCTTTCTCCTGGCTGCGCTGGGCTTCTATCAGGGCCGGCAGGGAGCGTGGGATGCCCTCCAGGACGCTTTTCCGCCAGGTTTTTTCCTTTTTCTTCAGGCGCTCCCAGTTCAGCTTGACCGTGTCCGCGTCCATTACCTCAAAATCCTCGAACACGTGGGGATGGCGCCGGACAAGCTTGGCGGCGATCCCCCTCAGGATGTCCCTGATCCCGAAACGTCCCTCCTCTTCGGCAATCCGGGCCTGCATGACGATGTGGAGCATGAGGTCGCCAAGTTCCTCCCTGAGTGAATCGCTATCCTCGTCCTCGATGGCCTCAACGGCTTCGTAGAGTTCCTCGATGAAGTTAGGTATCAGGCTTTTAGGTGTTTGTTTGACGTCCCAGGGGCAGCCCGAGACGGGATCTCTCAGCCGGGCAACGATATCGACCAGTTCTTGAAACTCTTTCATTGTTCCTCTTTTGCTCCCGCCGGCCTTGCGAGAGCGTACATGAACCCCAGGGTGCTCCAGAAAACCAGGCTGACGTGGTATTGCTGGATGAAGATATCCGTAAGGCAGGCGATGAGCAGGGCAATCACGCCGATCAGGACCACCCGCGTGAAGTTATCCCCTGAATGCCGGACGCACCTGAGGTAAAAGCGTCTCAGCAGCGCGATGATAAGGTAAAAATAGGCCAAAAAGCCAAAGATGCCGATCTCCAGCCAGATCTTCAGGAAGATGTTGTGAGAATGCTCCGCGTAAAGGAAATCTATCGGAACCACCCCAGCGTACCACTGTTTCCAGACGCTGATACCGATGCCAAACCAGGGATGCAGGGATATCTGCTGCAGGGAGACATACCAGGCCAGCAACCGGATATATATCGAATAGTCAAAGGTCAGGCCCAGCTGAATGCGGCTCACCATTGAGGACGGTATGATCAGGGGTATCAGTAGCAGAATCCCCATCCCGATCCAGCGCATTCTTTTAACCGCCAGCATCAGGAGGAAAAACCCCGCGATCACCCCCACCAGGGTGACCCGCGTATAGGTGTAAAGCATGCCCATGAGGATGATAAAGGCGCAGACGTACCAAAAATACCTGTTTCCGGAACCTCCGGTCCGCACTCCCAAAGCGATGGCAAAAAAGAAGGCCAGCAGGTAAAACCCGTTTATGTTCATGGCGGTTATCCACAGCGAACCATAGCGCTCCTCTGGATTTAGCAGGGCCATGGCCACTCCAATGACACCGAGCAGGACACCGACGAACACTATCAGCTTCAGCCAGGCGGCAAAATCCTCCCGCGTGATCCTGCTGTTTGCCCCCACAAGCAGGATTATCCCCGGAACGATCGCCGTGGAAAGGAAATAGAGGTAGGAATCGCCAAAACTGCGGGCTCTCATGAAACCGTATAAAGTCGCGGCAAAGAGAACCAGCATGGCCACCGGGTAGGGTGCCAGCAATGCCTTCCTCTCCCGCCCCTGGTATTCCAGCAACAAACTAAGCGGCAGGATGAAGAGAATGCTGAGAAAAACCTGCGGATAGGGTTTGATGAAGAACAGGGCGCTGAAAAGAAGCGTGTTGCGCACGCTGAAGCCAAAAAGAATCCCCGTTAAAGCCCAGAATGAGAGGATGAACCCCACAAACCCGACCTGGACCATCTCCACGGATTGCATGGACGCCGCCGCCGCCAGAACCCCCACAGCCAGCGCGGCGGAGGCAAAGATCCCGGGCAGGCGCTTAACGAGCATTGTCACAAGAACCTCAGAGGGATTTCTTGATCTCCTGCAGGCGGTCCTTGTTGTTTTGCAGCATATTCTTGATCAGGACGATGATGACCGCCACGATGAAAGCCAGGATGAAGGCGATGACGCAGATCACGGCGCGTTTGGGACGCAGGCGCATGCCCGCTTCCCGGGGGGTGTCCAGGATATCCAGGGTCGGCATGTCCTTCATTTCCTCCAGGCGCGCGGCCTCGTATTGGGGATAAAGGTATTCGTAGACCTTGGACTGGATCTCCAGATTCAGCTGAAGCTGGGCAAAACGGGAGGCCAGATCCGGCAGTTTGGAGATATTGACCATATAGCGGGGCTGGAGGGAACCCCCACCGGATTCCATTTCCCGGATCTGTCTGGATAGCGCGTCACTGCGGTTTTTCAGCTCGCTAACGACGGGGGAATCCTCGGAGTAATTGCCGCGTGCCAGTTCGAGCTCGATATCCGTCTGCATCCTGGCCGCGACGACCTCCGAGTAGGAATCTATGAGAGCTTCCGTTTGCACTTCAAGATCGAGCGCGTTGTTTTTCTCCTGAAAATCACGCACCGCCAGGATCAGCGAATCTATCTCGCTGCGGGTATCCTCGACCCTCTCTTCCAGGAACTGGCGGTTCATGCGTCCCCGGGTGAGTTTTTGCTCCCGGTTGTAGATGTCAAGTCGCTCCAGATAGTATTCCGCGATGTCCCGGCTGAGCTCTTTATCCTTGGTCTCCACGCTGACCTTGATCAATCCCGTCTCCGTGCTGTGAAAAACACTAACCGTATTCTCCCGCAGGCGTTTGAGGGCAATGTCCATGGCTTTGAGGGTGTCCGCTTCCGATATCTCAAAATAATCGATCAGGTTGAAATGGCGGATAACATCCTCGGAAAAGGTTCTGGATTGCATGGCGGAAACGGCGTTAATGGCGCTCTGGGAACTCTCAAAGCCCATCAGTTCAGAGGAAAGTCCGCTCAAACCGGCAATGTCGAAAGGCAGGGCGCCCGCCTGGTCACCCACAACGTAGAAGGTCGTGCGGGATTCCCAGATCTGGGGCGTGAGCAGGCTGTAGACGACCGCCGCGACGCTCACGACGCCCACGAAAATGATTATGAACCAGCGGTTTTGCAGGAGGATCCTGACAAACTCGAAGATGTCGAACTCTCTTTTTTCCATTTAGCTTCTATCCTTGCTTTTGTGTTGTGCGGCGCCTCTGCCGGCAAGTAACCCAGGGATCCTCAGACCACCATCCTTCGTCTGGAAGGTTTCCAGCAAAGCTATCATCAGACGGGGTGTGGCGACACCCGATCCGTTGAGGGTGTGCAGATAGTTTATCCTGCCCTGTTGATCCCGGTAACGGATATTCGCCCGCCGGGCCTGGAATTCACCGAAATTGCTCACGGAGGAGACCTCCAGGTATTTCTGTGAACCTGGGGCCCAAACCTCGATGTCGTAGGTCTTGGCGGAGGCGAAACTCAGATCCCCGCTACAAAGCTGGCGCACGCGGTAGTGCAGTCCCAACGCGCGGAGCACATCCTCCGCGTCTTTGAGCATCTCTTCCAGCGCGTCATAGGAGGTTTCCGGCTCCACGAAGCGCACCATCTCCACCTTGTTGAACTGATGCAGCCGTTGCAGGCCGCGGGTGTCCTTGCCGTAGGAGCCGGCCTCACGCCGGAAACAGGGGGTGTAGGCAACGTATTTGAGGGGAAGATCCGCTTGCGCAAGAACCTCCCCGCTGAAGATGTTGGTGATGGGGACCTCGGCGGTGGGGATCAAAAAAAGATCGTCCTGCTCTATGCGGTACATGTCCTCTTCCAGCTTGGGCAGCTGGCCCGTACCGGTCATGGTTTTGCGGGTTACGAGGATGGGAACCGCGAGTTCCGTGTAACCGTGCTCCCGGATGTGCAGATCCAGCATGAAATTGATCAGGGCGCGCTCCAGGTTTGCCCCGGCGTTCGTGTAAACGGGAAACCCCGAGCCGCTGATCTTGGCTCCGCGGGGAAGATCCAGCAAATTGTTCTCCTCGGCCAGGCTGAGATGGTCTTTGGGTTCAAAATCAAAGGTGGGTTTTTCGCCCCAGCAGCTGATATCCACGTTGCAGGAGTCGTCCCTTCCGATGGGCGTGCTGGGGTGCGGGATGTTGGGGATCATGAGCAGCAGGGCTTCCAGGTCCGCGTTGACCCTGCCCAGATCATTGTTCAGCGCCTTGGTCCTCTCCGCCACAGAACCCATTTCCTCAAGGAGTTCCGAAGCGTCTTCGCCTTCCTTCTTTTTTTGGCCGATCAGTTTGGAGACCCTGTTTTGCTCGGATCTCAGGTTGTCATATTCAAACTGCAGCTGGCGCCGCTCTTCGTCGATCCGCAGCAGGGCTTCCAGATCCGCTTTCTCATTCTTGTTTTTGATCGCTTCGCGCACCTCATCGGTATTGGCGCGGATGTATTTGATATCAATCACTTTCAGTTTCCCGTTGTTTTGGTCAGTTCGATGGCTGTGTCGATCATTGCGCAAAAGTCCTCGATAACCAATGAAGCCCCGCCGATCAA
>CAYRVG010000049.1:0-5043 GCA_964427765.1 uncultured Candidatus Cloacimonadota bacterium | reverse complement strand
TCAGAAACTTCTCCTGGTTGAATTCACCGTCATCCCTGAATATAACCTGGTCTTCGTCATCCAAACCCACTATATCATAACGGATCTCAGCCTTGGTGGAGGATTGCAGAACCAGCAGAAGTTCCCCATCAGCCGTAATTTGGGCTGATTGTGAGGCCTCGGTATAGACGAATTCTTCCAGTTTCTGAACCTGGGATCTCTTCGTCAACCCCGCCTCGTAATCGTCACTGAATTCCATTCTCATTTTCGCCGCAAGGACATCCACTTCCTGCATCAGCATTTCGTTATATGTTTGGATGAGGTAGACCATGCTTTCATCCGGAAGATCCTTATACCGTCTTCCCTTATGTGATAGCAAAATATGGCGGGAATCCCAATCGCGTACAATAAACTCCAACTCTAAAAATGCTTTAGGCTCTTCGGATTCGATCTTTTCAAGGCTGAGGACCTTCGTCTCAACCATATAATCCGCTTTATAATCCAAAGTCGAACGGGCAATATTCTGGAATATGTTATATGCTCTCAAGCGCTGCAGGACCAAATTTGGGATGGCGTCGTTCAGGCGGTTTGCCCAAAGGTCGAATTGCAAAAAACGGATGCGGGAGAAATTGTCCCTCACCACAAGCTGGCTGCGGGCATAGGTCCGGTTGACCTCCGCGTCCAGCACCTCCAGCGATGCTGGAAGTGGTTGTTCCATGCGGAGTTGCGGTTTTTCTGTCGAGGGCTGGTAATCCAGGATATAGTAATTCGTCGTCTTGCGGTCGACCCTGGAAAAGCAGCCGGCCAATAAAGTGAGAGTAGCCAGCAGGATCAGGCAGAAAAAACTGTGTACGCGTCGTCTCATGTTGTCCTCTTCAATTGTTGCGCAGGAGGATGGATGGCTGTTCGGAGATCTGCCGGGAAAATTCGTTCAGATTTTCGCTCGCTTCACGCAGTGATTCCAGGGTGTCATCCAGATTCACCTGGTTGCGCACCAGCGTGCGATCGATATTCGTGATCAGCCTCCTGAGTTCGTTGATCGCGCCGGAAAGCTCGTCCACCGTGCCCTTGATGTCGGTCTGGCTAAGCTGGGCCGTGAGGGAATTGACGTTCGCGATGAGGGAATCCCCCTCGGCGGAATAGAGCATCTGGTTGATCCTGTCCAAAGAGGCGTTGAGCTTGAGGCTGATATCCTCTATCTGCCGCGTTGTGGAGACGATCAAAGTGTCGCTGTGGACCGCCACGCGGTTCAGATTCTCCAAGGTGACGCCCAGGGTCTGGGAGTTCTCCCCGCCAGTCATCGTGGCCAGGTTAGCGGCGATCTGTTCGACCTTTTCGATGATCGAGCCCGCCCGTCCGGAGATCTCTTCAAGCTGAGTGGAACCTGCCTGCACGTAGGATCCTGGGTCGAGTGTGCGCGCCGGGTTCGTCCCCCCGCGGATCTCCACCGCCTTGGTCCCGGTTATCCCCACGTAGATGAGGATCGCTTCGCTGTCTTCCTTTATGGGGGTTCCCTGGTCCACGCTTAGGGTCAGGATCACGTTTGCGACGTCCCGGGGATCGATGGATGCCTTGGAAACGCTGCCGATGTGGATCCCGTTGTAATAAACAGCCGCCCCCACCTGGAGCCCATAAACGGAATAATCCTTGAAGCGGATGTAATACGTGTCCTTTTTCTCGACCAGCCGGTTGCCGATCACAAGGCCGAAAAACAACACCAGCAGCAGTATGCCGCAAACAACGAATACGCCCAGCCTGATCTTAGCCGCTTTGGAAACCAATTTATCCTCCCACTTCAGGGTTTGAAAGCCACTTCGCCTGCCAGGATCTTGCTCTTCACGTGGACGGGGCTCTCAGCGCTGAGTTTCACCTCGCCTTCGCAGATCACGTCCTCGCCGAAACTGATGTCTCCGCTTATCTTCAGGGACGCGCAGTCGACAAGAGATGGGACGCCTTCCTTGAATCTTTCCCGGAGCTGGTCTATTTTCCCGTAATACTTCTCTTCCAATTCGATCGTGGGAATGGATTTAACGCCCCGGGCGGGCACAACCTGGTATTGGTCGTTGAGATCGTATAGGTCGGACCACAAGGCAAGGAGGTCATTGTTCTTCTTGACGGGGGCGAAGCGGGAACGCGGCACAACCAGCGCCTTTGCCTGGTTAAACACCCCGATCGCCGCCCCCATGGCCGTTTCCAGCTGATACACGGGCGTCCCGTCCACCACCTTGGGATTTACGATCAGCGGCAGCAGCATGATCCCGTCCCCGGTGATCAGGTTCCATTGCAGCGCCTTGAGGTCGATCCAGAGATTGTTCGTGTTGAAATATTTATAAAGATCGATGTCCTGAAATTCCTCCAGTTCCTCGGGCGGGCATTGCGCTATCTCCCGCAGGAGCAGGTTTCCCTCGCGATCCTCGCTGAGGTGGCCCCCTTTTTTATCCATTTCTGTGCGGTGGCAGACCTCCATCAGAAAGTGGACCCCGTTATCCTCCATATAGGCGGGGATGCAGGTGTCCACAGTGGCGCCGAGGTTGTCCGAATTTGAGACAAAAGCATAACGGTAGCCCGCGTCGATCATTTTATCCAGTATACCCGTCGAACTGAGTGCGTTGTAGATATCCCCGTGCCCCGGCGGGTTCCAGACCTTGTGCGGGTCCTCGTTCTCATAGGGCATCAGGTTGTCCCGGCGGACGCGGGGGAATTTGTTCTGCAGGAATGAGATGGGCAGTTTCTGGTTATGCAGGTCCGGATATTTTTGCAGATATTCCAGGGTATCGCTGTCCGTATTGTAGCTGTTCATGAACATCAGGAGGACTTCATAGCCGCTTCCAGCTCTCAGGGCGAGGATCTGGCGGGCGATGATGTCCAGGAAGTTCATGTTTCCCTTCACGGGAAGCAAACTCTTGGCCTTGCTGAGCCCCATGCTGGTTCCCAGCCCGCCGTTTAGTTTGATCACGGCCACGCTTTTGAGGATGTTTTGCCTCCGGTGCCCGGCGATCGCTTCATATTCCGCGAGGTTATCCTCAGAGGGTGGGCGGATAGCGTCGCGCGGGATCGTCCCTTTTTCGCCTTTTGCGAGTTTCTTGTAATATTCTCCAAAGGTCCGGATCACGTTATCCGGCAGGTTTTCCGCTTTCATCAGCTTGATGAATTGGTTCAGCATCTGCTTCCTCAGTTTCGTTTGTTATTCAGTCGTTTGCTTACGAGATCTTCGACCGCCCCTTCTTCAACGGGAGTCGGGATCGTGATGTGACCCTCCCCGCGGTGGGATTCGTTCCAGGTTTGGGCGGTTTTGATGGCGTTCGTGTTGCGAGCCCAGCAGCGGCGCCCGACCCCGCCCATCACGTCCCAGGAAAGCCCGGAGCTGATGACTTTGTCGATCGCCCCGCTGCCGTCCAGGACGATACCGTTCCCGCCGTTGATCGCTCTGCCGATCCCCACGCCCCCACCGTTGGAGAGCACGACGAGCGTCATTCCGCGGGCGATGTTGCCGCCAAAGCAATGGGTCGCCATGTCCGCCATCACGTTGCTGCCGTCGTAGATGTTCGCGGTCTCGCGAAAGGGGGAATCCGTTCCGGACGTGTCATGATGGTCGCGTCCCAGCATCACGGGGCCGATTCTGCCCTCGCGCACCATCTGGTTGAACCTCAGGGCGATGCGCACCCTTCCCTCCTCATCCGCGTAGAGGATGCGTGCCTTCGTGCCCACCACCAGTTTGTTCTCCCCGGCTTCGGAGATCCAGTGGTGGTTGTCCCTGTCCATGGAATTCCGTTGGGGATCGATGAGTTCCTTCGCGGCAAGGTCCGTCTTTTGCAGATCCTCTACCCTGCCGCTGAGGCAGACCCAGCGAAAGGGGCCATAGCCGAAGTCGAAGCATAGCGGGCCCATGATGTCCTCCACATAGGAGGGGAAGATGAAGCCCTCGCTGGTGTCCCTGCCGTTGCGCGCGATGGAGGACTCTCCGGCCTCGAAGACGGAGGCCATGAAGCTGTTGCCGTAGTCCCAGAATCTCGCGCCTTTCTCGCAGAGGCGCTTGATGACGCGGAAGTGGCGTTTGAGGGAGGCGTCCACGTGTTTCCTGAATTCCCCGGGATTTTTGGAAAGCATTTGGCGGCCCTCTTCAAAGCTCAGCCCGGCGGGGGTGTAACCGCCTTCATAGACGGCGTGGCAGGAGGTCTGGTCCGAGAGAAGCTCTGTTTTGAGGTTCTTTTTGTCCGCGTATTCAAGGAGGTCCACGATATTCCCGTAATATGCTATGGAGATGGGATTTCCGCTCAACCGGAATTCGTTCACCCAGCGGAATATTTCGTCAAGATCCTCCGAAGCGCGGCTCACCCAGCCCTGGTTTTTGCGGGTCTCGATGCGGCTGGGGTCAACCTCAGCGATGATGCCGATGCCGCCGGCTATCTCTATCGCCTTGGCCTGCGCGCCGCTCATTCCGCCCAGTCCGGATGATATATAGAGCACTCCGCTCAGATCCTCGTTTGCGGGGATCCCCAGATACTGGCGCCCGGCGTTGAGCAGAGTGATATAGGTGCCGTGCACGATGCCCTGGGGCCCGATGTACATCCAGCCGCCCGCGGTCATCTGCCCGTAATTGGCCACGCCCAGAGCGGTAAGGCGCTTGAAATTCACGGGATCGTCCCAGTTTCCGATCACCAGGCCGTTCGTGGAAATGACCCTTGGCGCCTCCGGACGGGAGGGGAAAAGCCCGAGGGGATGCCCACTCTGCACAACGAGGGTCTGGTCTTCTGTCATCACCTCAAGATACTTTTTGATCAGGCGGTATTGCATCCAGTTCTGGCAAACCTGGCCGGTCTCGCCGTAGGTGACAAGCTCGTAGGGATAAAGGGCTATCTCAAAATCCAGGTTGTTGTCGATCATCACCTGCATGGCGCGGGCCTGGGTTATCCCCTTATATTCGTCGATCGGCCTGCCCCAGATCCTGCCCCGGGGGCGGTAGCGGTAGCCGTAGATCCTGCCCCTTGTGAGTAGTTCGTCCAAAAATTCCGGCGCCAGTCGATCATGCAATTCCTGGGGGACGTAGCGCAGAGCGTTTTTTAC
>CAYRVG010000048.1:0-6025 GCA_964427765.1 uncultured Candidatus Cloacimonadota bacterium | reverse complement strand
AGGAACTGGAAAGGCTCGCGGACACAGCCGGGATAGAGGTTCTGGGCAAATACACCCAAAAGCGCAACCATCCTGAGCGCAGCACCTATTTTGGCAAAGGTTTCATCAGCGATCTGAGCCATAAGATGCACCAGGCCCAGGTGGACGTCCTGATCATAAATGAGGAATTGAATCCCATCCAGGCCCGCAACATCGAAAAGGATTATGGCATCCGGGTCATCGACCGCACGGAGGTGATCCTTTCCATTTTCCACGACCACGCCCGCACCCGTGAAGCCAAACTGCAGGTGAAACTCGCCGAATTGCAGTATCAGCTGCCAAGGCTGCGCAGGCTTTGGGGGCATTTTGACAAGGAACGCGGTTCAGTACGCTCAACTGGAGGTTCCGCGACCCGCGGCATGGGCGAGAAACAGATCGAGATAGACAAGCGTCTGATCCGCGAGCAGATACGCAAGATAAACAAGGCCATCAATGCCATCACCCGGCAAAAGGAGACCCAGCGCAAGGGGCGGGAAAAAACCAAGAAGATCTGTCTCGTGGGTTATACCAACGCGGGGAAATCCACCCTATTCAACACACTCACAAAGGCGGACGTCCTGGTCGAGGATCGTCTTTTCGCCACGCTTGATTCCACCTCCCGGCAATTGAAGCTCTCCACCTCTTTCCCGGTCGTGATCTCAGACACGGTGGGCTTCATTTCCAACCTGCCCCACCATCTGGTCGCCTCGTTCCGTGCCACACTGATGGAAGTCGGGGACGCCGACCTCCTGTTGCACGTGGTTGATCTCTCCGATCCGCGTTATGATTATTACATCCAGCAGGTTAATTCCGTTCTCGAGGAGATCGGCGCTGCTGCCATACCCCAATTACTGGTGCTGAACAAAACCGATCTGGTGGATGATACCTATGAGATCCTGGTAAAAAGAGGCCATCCGGAGGCAATGCTGATCTCCGCCCTAAACGCTGAGCACATCGGCGAACTTCTGGACGCGATCGAGGAAAAACTCTTCCGCAACAAACTCTGCAAGGTCTTCCTGCCCTATGAAAAAGGCGCCCTGGCCTCCCTGCTGCACGAGATCGCCGTGATCCGGAAAGAGGATTACCAGGCGGACGGGATCTATATGGAAGTGGTTCTCAGCAGCGAGGATATGCACCATATTCAAGACTATCGGTTGACATAATTGGTGCGCTAAAATTAACTGATTACAAATATCAAAAACAACTCAAGGAGAAGCAATGTTCGAGCTAATTACTGCGGAAAAAGCCGCTGCCATGATCAAACCGCACAGCCGGGTGGCGATCGGCGGTTTCCTGGCTGTGGGTGCTCCGGAGACCATAATTGATGCCCTCGTGGCAGCCGGGACCAGGGATCTGCACATGATCGTGATCGCCTCGGATTGGGAGGACCGCGGAGTCGGGAAACTGGTGGTCAACCATCAGTTGAAAAGCGCCCAGGTCTCCCACACCGGCACCAACAAAGAGATCCAGAGACAGATGAATTCCGGCGAGATCGAGGTCGAACTCGTCCCCCAGGGCACTTTGATGGAGCGCGTCCGCGCTTATGGCACGGGCCTGGGCGGAATTCTTACCCCCACTGGCGTGGGCACAATCGTGGCGGAGAACAAACAGCAGATCCCCGTCGCGGGAAAGGAATATATCCTGGAAACCGCCATACCCAGCGATTTTGCCATCATCAGAGCCCACAAGGCGGACAAGGCCGGAAACCTGGTCTACCGCAAAACCGCCCGCAACAGCAATCCCATCATGGCCATGGCCGGCAGGATAACCATCGCCGAAGTGGACGAGATCGTGGAGATCGGGGAACTTGATCCGGAAAACATCGTAACCCCCGGGATCTTCGTCAATTACATCATCATGAGCAAGGAGAATTGAGATGGTAATGGATAAACGCGCAAAGATCGGAGCCCGTATCGCCCAGGAACTCAAGGACGGCGATTACGTCAATCTCGGCATCGGGCTGCCCACCGAGGTCGCCAACCACATCCCGCCCGGCATCCACGTCATCTTCCAGTCCGAGAACGGGATAACCGGCGTGGGCGGAAAACCCGAGGAAGGAAAGGAGGACAAGGACATGATCAACGCCGGCGGCGGCCATATCACGTCTCTGCCGGGAGCAGCCTTCTTCGATTCCGCAACGAGTTTTGGCATAATCCGCGGCGGCCATCTGGACATAACCGTCCTCGGTGCCCTACAGGTCGATCAGGAGGGAAACCTCGCCAATTGGATGATCCCCGGCAAACTCATCCCCGGCATGGGCGGCGCCATGGACCTGGTGACCGGCGCCAAGAAGGTCGTCGTCGCCATGGAACATTGCGATAAACACGGAAATCCCAAGATTCTCAAACAATGCACATTGCCCCTCACCGCGAAAGGCAAGGTCAGCCTGATCGTTACCGAGATGGCGGTCCTGGAGGTAACTCCTGAAGGCCTTCTCCTCAAGGAAGTGCGGGAAGATTATACCCTGGATGACGTGCTGAAAGCCACCGAGGCCGACCTCATCATCCCGGAAAACCTGAAGTAACATAAAAGAAAAGTTATGGACGGCAGCCGTGATAATCGTTTCGCGGCTGCCTTTCAGTATGAAGGATGCCAAATGGATGACGTTTTGAAACTGGGCATAAGCTCCTGCCTTTTGGGCAACGAAGTGCGCTATGACGGTCAGCATAAATATGACAGATGGCTGGTCGAGACCCTTGGAAAATATGTGAGTTACGTGCCGGTCTGCCCCGAGGTGGGAATCGGTTTGCCGATCCCCCGCGAGGCCCTGCGCCTGGTGGGCGATCCAGAATCCCCACGTCTCGTGACCTCCAAGACCAATATCGACCACACGGACCGGATGCGGGATTTTTCGGCCAAAGTGATCGCTGACCTGCAAAACCAGGAACTCTGCGGATTCGTGTTCAAGAGCAAATCCCCCTCCAGCGGCATGGAGCGGGTAAAGGTCTATCCTCCCCAGGGCGGGGCCGCCCAGAAAAAGGGCGTGGGGATCTTTGCCCATCAATTCATCAACGCTTTTCCCCTCCTGCCCCGCGAGGAGGAGGGCCGGCTGCACGATCCCGTGCTGCGGGAGAATTTCATCGAGCGCATCTTCATCGTCCACCGCTGGAACCAGCTCTCAAAGAAGGGATTGACCCCAGGCGCGCTGGTGGATTTCCACACTCGGCACAAGCTCCTGCTCATGGCGCACAACCCCCAGCTTTACAGGGAGATGGGGAAACTCGTGGCCGCGGTCAGGCAACATGATCCCTCCGAATTTACCCGGATCTATCTGGAAAAACTGATGCTGGCTACATCCTACCACGCCACGCCCGCCAAACACCAGAACGTGATGCAGCATATCCTGGGCTATTTCAAGACGGACCTCACTGCCGCCGAGAAAGCCGAGACGCTTGAACTTATCAGCAATTACCGGTCCGGATTGCTGCCCCTGGTCGTGCCCGTCACCATGCTCAACCACTTCGTGCGCAAGTACGACAAGCCCTATCTGGCCGGGCAGCATTACCTAAATCCCCACCCCATGGAACTCGCCCTCAGGAACCACGTATAGAATAATTTCTTTCCCCCGGGCGTTCTCTTTCACCGGTTCCTTGATCATTTGCGGATCTCTTGTAAACTGTGCGGATACCTATAATATGATATCCTGATTGGGTTTGATTCGCCAGCCACACAGCCACTACTGCCTTTTTCCCAGCTTGAATAAGTTACATATTGTTAGTCTTGCCCGTTAGTGATAATAAGGAAGGAAAATCACCGGTCTCAGTATTCTGCCAGATCTGTTTTCACTTACGCATTCGTACAAATTCGCGGACGAAGATCCCTTTGATCCTGTCAACCGTGCACCATCGTTTTTCCCCTTCTTTTCCCCGGGTTGTAACTTTCAACTCTTAACTTTGTAAGCGTAACCCACTATATATGGAGGAGGAATGTAAAACCTATTTCAGGACGGTTCACCCTGTTTCCCCTTATCTTTGACCGCCTGGCCACTGCCTGACAACGCTCTGAGTAAACGCTGATCCAGCAGGAACTCCGGCGGTTGTGGGCTGGTGGCGGGAGTTTCAAAACCCAGGGACTTGTGTTCTGTTAATAGTTATGTCACCTTGGACGACGTGGATGAGGTACAACCGGTGTCCCTGACAGTTAAAGCCCACAGAGCTCGCAGAGCTCTTCAGAAAATGAATTGGACTTAGACCGATGGGGGCGTTTCCCGCTTCACGATATCCTTCCTGATCAGCGCGCTTTCCCTGGCGAAAGGGATTGGGACAGGCGTCACACAAACAGGAAAGCGTGTTTGCTTCCGGCGCCCAAGGCCATTATCCAGGGTTAAAAAAAAGCCCCGGAAAAACCGGGGCTCACTTCTGAATCATTGGTTATTTGACGATAACCAACTTGCGGGTCTGATTCATTGAAGGTGTGCTAAGTTTGTAGAAATATACGCCACTGCTGCAGGCGTTTCCGCTGCTGTCCAGTCCGTTCCAGTTGATCGCGTGGGCGCCCTGCCTGACCTCAAAGGTCCTGACAGCCTGTCCAAGGATGTTGAATATCGTGACAAATCCGGTTTCGCCGGCTTTGATATCGACATCAATGACAGTTCCGTCGTTTGCTTTGAAGGGGTTGGGATAGGCGTTGCCCAGGGAAGAATTTTCTGGAGTGACTGGGGGAACTTCGCCCTGGACATTGATGCTCACGGGTCCGAAATACTGGCTTGAGAAGGCGTCGAAGCTTTCCAGCCAGTAGTAATAGGTGTGGCCGATCTCGACTTCCGGATCGGTGACGTCGTAGGCTTGCAGTTCGCTGGTGTTGGTGGCGGGAATGAGCGTCGGGGTGATGCGGACGGCATCGTTCTGATCCGTGGTCTCATTGCGATAGACGTGGTATCCAAGGAGGTTGGTCTCGGACTGGCTGGTCCAGCTGATCTGCACGTCGTTGGTCGCCGTGAGGGTGGCGGTGAAGCTGCTCAGTTCCACGGGGGTTGAGCCTTCATCGGAGATTATTATCTCGAACTGGTAGTCCGTGGAGAGCGGCGGCGTGCCATCGTCGGTCGCAGTGATAGTGATGAGATGCGTCCCGATCATCGAAGCTTCCGCGGTCACGCCGAGTGTGAAAGTGAGGGTGTTCGCGGGTATGATCGAGTAACTCATCGGGATGGGATGGCTGATAGTGGCATCCACGAGTTGATCCTGTTCGGGGGCGATGACGGTCACGTCAAAGCTCCAGACGTCGCCAACGGTCAATTCCACCGGTGAGGGTGGAGCGGTCACGAAGACCGGCGCGACGTTGGAAACGTCGCCGCCCGTGTTGAAGAGGAAGAGCTGGCAATCGAGCCAGTCCACGCCGTCATTGTTGTTATAGGCTCCGTCATAATCCGTGCCCTCATGGTCGAAACGCCCTATCTGCGCGAATTCAACCCCGTCTCCCTTGTTGATTCCAACTGTGGCAGGTGTTCCGCCCAAACCGCCAGTACCGCCCGAAGCATCTCCTGTCGTCCAGGCCATATCCGCGTAGCTGAAGGCGACGTTGTTGGCAGCACCTATCAGAGCAAAAGTACCGTCTGAAATGATCAGCTCAAATGTATTGAGCCTGTCGGTCCCGTAGCTGAAATATCCAACATGGTCCCAGATCACGATCATGTGGTTCGATTCAACCTTATACCAGACGGAACCTGTCCCCCGGGTATCGACGTCGGCGAAGAACGGGGCGACCATTGGCGCATTGTCGATTGGGAAGCCCCAGGGTGTGTACGAGGAATAGCCCCCGTCAAAGGTGATGTTGCCGTTGTTGTTTATCCAGCACTGCGTGTAGGGAGCGCCGTATAACGAGAAAGTGAAGGGCAACGTGATCGGACCGAACCAACTATCGTCATTGGGGCTCATGGCCAGGGTGAATGTGCCGTCCACCGGAATGAGCAGTTCGCACTGGTCCCTATCCTGATTATCGATGTGAGTGAAAGGTCCCGAGGGATAAACCGGTTTGGTCAGTGACTCGGGGGTGTAAATCTGGCTTTTTT
>CAYRVG010000047.1:0-18321 GCA_964427765.1 uncultured Candidatus Cloacimonadota bacterium | reverse complement strand
ACACCCAAAATGCCGCTTCCCTGCTCTGTCCTGGCCAGAACCACCTGGACGGGGTTGGCTGTGGCGCAAAAAATATCCACGACCTCGGGGCAGCTCTTTATGGCATTTAAAACGTTTATGGGGAAAGCTTCCTTCAATATGATCAGAAAACTGTGACCGGCAGCCAGGCGCAACATATTCTCGACAGCACTTTCGATCAATTCGTTGTCGTTTCCTTCCTTGCGGATCAGGCAGGGTCCGGAAGCCTCGCAAAAAGCGAGCCCGAACTTTATTCCCGGAACGCTGTTGACCATGGCTTCATAAAGATCCTCAACGGTTTTGATGAAGTGGCTCTGCCCCAGGATTATGTTTGTGTCCGAGGGGAATTTAAGCTGCTCCAGACTGAGTTCCATTATGCTAACCTCTATTAATTATATTTCTACTATTTATTCAGCAGGCAGGCGCTTGTCAAGGAAAAATTTGGACCAGGCGGCAGCAAATTTACATTTTTCAAAACGCGAAAAGCTCTTGACAGGCAGCTTTGTGTTGAGATATTGAGCTTTGTTCGTACAAATGGAAAGGAGGAAGCCCTGATGCCCATCAAAAAAGGTTTTATGACCGTAGTTTTTCTGCTGGTTGCCGTGCTGTGCTGCGGCCAGGATGCAGAGATCGACCTCGTTTCCCCTGTTAGTAACAGCGGCAGCCTGGGCTTGGGATTTGGCCTTCCCTACGGAGGTTTGGGCTTCAACGCGGATGTTTATGTGTTTGACCCGGTTGCTTTAACGGTGGGGATCGGCTCGTTCGGCTATACCGCGGGATATGAAGTGGGCGCGAAATATTTCCACGGCTCCCCCGAAAAAACCTGGCGTCCCCAGGCAGTGCTGCTGTACGGCATCAATGGGATAATAATTGTCGAAAGCGATCCTGAACCTGATATCCGTGAAGCTTTCATGGGTTTCAGCATCGGGATCGGCTCGCAATTCATGTTTGGCAAAAAGAAGAAACATGGTTTTGATTTTGATGTCCTTTACGTGCTTAGCTCCGGAATGTTCAAGCGAATTGAGGAATTGGAGGAACTTGGCTACGAGTTCGAGGATGTTAACAGATTCAAATTCTCACTTGGTTACCGCTACGCCTTTGACCTGAAATTTTGAATTACTGCCGGTTGGTCCCAGTAATCTTGAGGAGGCTTTCTTATCATTGATCAGATGGTTTGAGGTAAACCGGCCAGAACAAAGCCTCCACGATATTCTGTTACAAGAAACCGGCACCTGTACTAAGTGCCGGTTTGATGAAAGTGCAATTAAACTTCTTTTTATTCTGTTTTTGCGACCACCAGCTTATTGCCGTCTATATCCTTCACGACGACCTTCGTTTCGATCTTGATCTGCGTGTCATCTTCAGAGACGGCAACCCATTCTTCACCGCCGATCTTGACCCGGCCCCTTCCCTCGGCAGGCACGGTTTGGGTGATGAATCCGGTTTTGCCCTTGAGGGCAAAGACGTTTGTCTCGCCGCCGGCATGCTTGAGTATTTTTCTGCCGAATTTACGCGTGAAGAGGAAGGTTATAAAGCTGATCAAAGCAAAGATTAGGATTTGCAGGGGTATGCTGGCATCGATAAAATTGATCAGGCTGAGCAATCCGGTTATGATCGCGCCGATACCCAATGCTATGAAAAAGAATGCCGGATCCAGGATCTCAACAATAACGAAGATGATCCCAAGAACGATCCATATATGCCAGGGCTCTATGGTAAACATTTACGCTCCTTTTAATTGTCTTGCTTCTTTTCCGATTCTTCGGACTTTGGAGTGGATGGTTTGTCCTTGTAGATTCGTTTCACTTTGCGTCTTCCACCGCCATAGCCATACTTGGAGTAATAGCGATTGGCATAGGAGCCATAGCCATACTGGCTTCCGCCTCCCAGAGCGCCAGTGCTGAAACCACGGACACCAAGCAGTGAAAGCAAATAGATTAAAAGTTTTGTGCCATAATACAGGATTACGGTTAATATGACAAGAGCCAGGAGAGCCAGACCTAGATTGCGGGCAAACTTTACGAAAATTGGAGTTTTGGTGCCCCCTGAAACAGGAATTGCCTTGATGTAAAGCAGCGATGTGTTGCTGTTTCTGAGGATATCCACCGTGTTTTCCAGTTTCCTGATCTCATTGATCAACTGGTCTTTTTCGCTGGAAGCTGTTCCATAACTTCTTTTCAGGGGGTCAAAGTTGGCAAGATCGCTGCGTTTGCTGACCAGGATGGATTCTTCAGTGGAGAGTTTTTTGGCGACGTAAACTGAATCGACAATCTCTTTCCAGTCCAGTATACTGCCGATGCCTGATAGTTGATCTTTTATCTGGGGCATTGTGTTTTCCCGGACCCGGAAAATGAAAGCCCCGAAACTACCCCCGATATTCTTGAACAAGGGTTTCTCCAGGGAGTGGATTTCCACGATTTTCCCGATCGATTCCAATGTCCTGCCGATGTCTTGGCTGCGGATTGTTACGCTGGCTTTGTTCAATGATCCCACTTCCCTGAAATGGGCATCTGCTTCCTTGAATTCTGACGTTATGCCAGTTCTGGATTTTTCTGGCTTAAGTGTGGAAAATGCTGCATAGGCCAAGGCCAGGAAGATTATTAATATGGCAATCGCCCTGATCCGCCGTCTTGTACTTTTTGACATTTTTTACCTCAGGTTCTGTATTTATTGATCAATTCTTCCGCGTGTTCCAACGAGACCGGGGACACATTCCCGGAAAGCATCCGGGCGAGTTCCTCCACCCTCTGCTTATCGTCCAGCGGGATCATCCGGATCACATTCTTGCTTTTGCCGCTTTCTTTCTGCAGAGCTACCTGCTGGTGCGCGATGGCGGCGATCTGGGCAAGGTGCGTTATGCAAAGGATGCGGTGCCGTTGCGCCAGAAGGTAAATGAACTGGGCAACATATTCCGCGGTCTTGCCGCCGATGCCGGCATCGATCTCGTCCAGGATCATCAATTTCTGTTCAATGCGTTCAGAAAGGACTTTCTTGATGGCGAGCAAAATTCTGGAAAGCTCGCCACCAGAGGCCACCGCGGAAAGCGGTTTCAATTCGCTTCCCCGGTTTGCGCTGAAGAAGAAATTACAACTATCCTCCCCCAGTTCTGAACATTGATCAAGATATTGTTGAAGTATGATTTTGTCTTCGGTTTTTTTGTCAATACTAATCTTAAAGCGCGCGTCGGGGATGGAGAGCAGCTTGATATTGTCCTTGAGCTCCGTGGAAAGTTTTTGTGCTGCTTCCTGCCTTGATCTTGTGAGTTCGTCCCCAATGTTTTTCAGCCGATCGAAGTCCATTTGTATACCCTTTTCCAATTGCTGGATCCTCAGGCTCAGATCGGCAAAGGCATTTATCTGTGCTTCCCGCCGGGCGAAAAGATCCAGCAGTTCATCGATGCTCTGGACCTTGTGTTTATACAGGAGGCTGTTGATCGCATCAAGGCGCTCATTGACCTTTTCCAGGCGCAAGTGATCCAGATTGATATTTTGAGCGAGGGCATTGAGCCCGGAAGCACTGTCAGAAACGATTTCCAGGCAATCTCGCAGACTTTGTTCAATTCCAGAGATCTCCTGGTTGAATTTGGAAAAGCGCTCAAGTTCAGCAATGGTCCTGCTAATTCTGGTATGGACGCTTTCCTCGCCCTCGTAAAGATCGAAAGCCGCAGAGCCAGCCGTTTCGCTGATTTCCTGGCCGTGGCTCAGCAGATCCGCTTCCTGTTGCAGTTCCTTGTCCTCGCCCCGGCGCAGGTTAGCGTTTTCCAGTTCCTCGAACTGGTACTGATAAAGCTCTTTGAGTTGTCTGTTGTTCTCGTCTTCCTCCTTCAGTTCTTCCAATTGCCTGAGGTTGAGTTTCAGACGACGGTAAAGGCCGGCGTAATCTGCCCTGATCTTTTCATTTTGGGCGTAGAGGTCCAGAAGTTGCAGTTGGTAGGAATTTGAAAGCAGCCGCTGCTGTTCGCGCTGGTGATGAAAATCTATCATCAGGGGTTTGAGTTCTTTCAGCAGGGAGGCGGTCACTTTCCGGCCGCCCAGGTAATAAGCGGATTTTCCCGCCGTGCTGACCTCTCTGGCCAGGCAAAGCTCATTATCTGGCTCGTGCCCCTGTTCTCGCAGGAAGCACTGTACCTCAGGATTGGCGGAGATATCAAAACTGGCCTCAAGATAGATCGGCTCATCGGGATCGAAAGCTTCCAGACCGGGGGATGATTCCGCGAAAATGAGCGCTATGGACCCCACCAGAATGGATTTTCCCGCTCCGGTCTCTCCGCTCAGGACAGTCATCCCTTTATCGAACGAAAGCCGTTGTTCGGGAACAAAGAGATAGTTTTTGATAAAGATCTCAGTGAGCATTACTTACCCAGGTTCATCTTGCGGCGCAGGATCTGGTAAAATGTCCTGTTGGAGAGTTTTATGAAATTCACCTGTTGTTTGGAAGCGGTGACCAACACCTCATCGTTTTCCTCGATCCCGCTGCAGTTCACGCCGTCGATCTGCAATGAGGCCGGAACCTCGAGCCCGTGCACTTTCATCAGGATGCGGTCGCTGGCGGGAAAGACCATCGGGCGGATCGTCAGCAGATGCGGATTGAGGGGACTGAGCACCATGGCCTGCATCTCGGGTGAAAGCAGCGGTCCCCCGGCAGACAGGGAATAAGCCGTGGAGCCAGTTGGCGTGCTGGCGATAACTCCGTCGCAGCGGGTGTCAAAGACGAACCTGCCGTTGTTGAAGATGCGCACGTGAATGAGCCGCGGCGTATCCGCCTTGTAGACAACGGCATCGTTGAGGGCAAGGTCTTTGAAGATTATCTGCTTTTTGCGCCTGAGCTGGCAGTTGATCAGCATCCGGGAGAGCAGGCGGTATTTCTGGTCCAGCAGGTCGCGTATTGATGCTTTCAGTTCTTTCAAAGTGGTTTCGGAAAGGAAGCCCAGATAGCCCAGATTGATGCCCAGGATGGGGGCCCCGGTCCGCAGAGCTATCTTTTTGGCGCGTAGGATGCTGCCGTCTCCGCCAAAGACAAGGACGCAATCGATCCTGGGTTGGCGGTTGGCCGCCAGTTCACAGCAGTCAAAATTTTCTGGCAGAATATCGTGTTGTTCCGGCAGTCCGTAAAAATTGATGTCGTATTCACGTTTGAGTGTTCTCAAAAGGGAAAATATACCCGCTTTATCAGCCAGGGCGGGATGGAAATAGACGGCGAAATTCTTCATAGGGATTCCATTATCCTGAGGTAGGAGTCATAACGTTCGATGGGGAGCAGATCCTCCTCCAGGGCGCGCAAGACGGCGCAATCCTCTTCATGCGTGTGGCTGCAATCGCGGAAACGGCATTGGGGGGCCCAACGGTCAAAACCGGGAAAGATCCTTGGGATTTCAGGCCTGGAATCCCGATGGAGGGCGATGGTCTTGATCCCCGGCGTATCCAGGAGATGCCCCCCAAAACTCCAGGGGATCAGGATGGTCTGCGTGGTTGTGTGCTTGCCCTTTTCGTTGTAATCGCTAACCTCGGCAGTGGGCAGATTCAGCTCTGGTTCCAGCCAGTTGATGAGGGTGCTCTTGCCGGTTCCGGATTGCCCGGAAAACACGCTGTCCCTGTCTTTTAAAACATCCTTCAATTCCCCCATGCCGGCCCCGGTCACAGCCGAGGTGTTGAGCACCGTGTATCCGGCTTCCTGGTAATAATCAAGGCTTTCTTCATATCCCGAGGGAACTTCACGCAGGTCCGCCTTGTTGATGACGATCACCGCGTCCAGGTCCTGCAGGGCGGCGATGCAGAGGTAACGGTCGATCAATCCCAGCTTGATCAAGGGTTTTTTCCAGGATGAAGTGATGATGACCTGGTCGATGTTCGCCGCCAGGATGATCTGCTTTTGGAAACTGCCCTCGGCATAGCGTGAAAGAGTATTCCGGCGGGGCAGGATGTTCTCGATGCGATAGTCCGGCGCGTTGGATAGATCGAGTTCAACTATGTCGCCCACGGCGGAAATCGTCTTGCTGGCATAGGTAAATTGCTTGAGCCTGCCGGAGAGGGAGGCCTGGCGATATACGCCATCAGTTTCCACGACATAGTTGTAGTTGCTTTTGACCTCAGCGATCCTGCCTGTCACGAGCTCCATGTTATCCTTGCGCATATCGTGCTGTTTACTCGAGGTGCGCAAGGTTTTGTAGCCCGCTTGTTCGCGCGTGTCGTCCAGAATGTCCAGATCCGGCAGTTTCACGGTTCTCAGCCTATCGGGTCTGGTTTTTCCTTTCTTCTTGTCTTTTTGTTTCATTCCGAAAAAACCGGGGTCAGCCTGTGGAATAGTTCCCTGGCCTCTTTGATCCTGGTTTCATTGCCTAATACGCAGTAGTGGTCTTTGCTCATTATGGCTTCGACCATATCCGAATAGGCGTTGATATCCGCCTGCCGGGTGGAAAGAACTTCCTCGCGGATTTGTTGCCGGTCCGCCTGGGAAAACCCGGTGATATAATCCTCATCCCCCTGTGCGCCTTGTGATTCTGGGGTTTTGGGTTGATTCAGGATCGATATGGCGCCGATGATGTATTTTTCCATCTCCCTTTTATCGCAGGAAAAATCGCGCAGATACCGGGGCACCCTGTCAAAGACAGCAAGGGTCTCCTTCAGATTGGGATCCCGGTAGGAACAGAAATACATATTGCCGGCCGTGGAAAAATTGGAGAACGCGCCGTAGGCTCCACCTTTTTCCCGGATCTCCCGATACAGGAATTCATTGGCCAGGATGTTTTTCAGGACGTGCATTTTCCCCGAGTAGGAGTAACCCTTGCGGAAAAAATTGCCGCCTTTGGCGCAGAACTGGATCCGGATCGGAGCCAGAAGGCCTTCGTTCAATTCCGTGGGATGGAAATGATTTTCGGCCGGAGGGGGGGATTCGTCCGGAATATCATACAAGGCCGGCTTTAGAAACTGGAAGGCAGCGTTAATGCCGGATTCATCGGCGGTCAGGCTCAGGATCAGGTTCTGCTTGGTGAAAAAGGTCTGCCGCACACGCTCCAGTTCTTCGCTGACGGACTTCACATCCTTTTCCAGCTTTTTTTCCAGGCCAGCCAGGAATTGGTAGTATCCCAATCCCTGGGTGAGGTCCATGAAGTGGTGTATCTGACTGAATGGCGCGTACATGCGGTAAATGGCGACAATAAATCCGTGCTGGAGCAGCTTGCTTTCCATTTTTGCCTTTGCTTCCCGGATCAGCGTCTTAAGCCTTGCCAGATCCGAAAAAACAGGCCTCATCGCGAATTCCGAAGCCAGTCCCAGCAATTTTTCCACCTTTGCCTGCACCGCCTTGCCGGAAAGTACAAACTTGGTCAGGATCACATCCGGGTCCTGATAACTGTTCTTCAGATCCAGATCCAGCGAAATGCCGCCAGTATGGATATCGATCTCGTTGGAGAGTTCTGAATAACTGAAATTCTCGCTATCCACCATCCCCGCCAGGGCCGCGTATAATGAGAGCCAGGGCAGATCCTCCTCCGTGGCGTGCGCCAGGTCAAAATACGCTTTCAGGTACGTGATGCCGTTTGTTTCCAGGGGATGTTTCAAAAGCGTGAATTCCCTGAATTTGTCTATATCCGTGGGATAACTTTCCGCCTGGGGATCGATGTCCTCAAGGCCCAGCACCGGTATTTTCTCCAGATCCTCAGTTTTGACCTCCTCATGTTGCCAGGCGTCAAATTCCACATTGAAACGGACAAGTTCGTCAACGCCCTCTTTTCCGAGTTTCTTTTTGGTCTCAGCCAGTTGTTCATGCAATTCCTGTTCTTTCTGTTGCAGCAATCCGGGAACGGGCACATAGGTTATCCTGCTGCTGTGCGGGTTTTCCAGCAGGGCGTCTTTGATGAGGTTCTCAAAATATGGCTCTTTCAGCCCCCTGCGCAGTTCTTTCAGGGTATCTTCAAACCCCAGCGCATCCAGAGGATGAACTCCATGCATCCATTGGGGATAGCTTGTCCAGGCATAATACAGACCCTTGGGGAAATTCTGTATCTGGGCCTCGCGGAGGAAGAATTCACGCTTGTTCAGCAGGGCTTCGATGAGTTTTTTGTCTATTCCCTTACGTGCCAGATTCTTCAGTTCAGAATCCACGAGTTCCTCAAGAGCGGTGATATCTTCTTTTTTCACTTGTTTGAAAATGAAGGCCAAAGTTGGCTGGAGGATGTTCACCATGGAATAGCAGCTGGATTCGGCCGCCAGCCCGGATTCCATCACCTTGCGTTTCAAAGGTGATGAGGGCGCTTGCATCAAGATCTCCGCCAGCATGGACAACGCGTCGGCCACATAAGGTTCCGTTATTTTGCCAAAGGTATAGGCCAGGCTGAGATGGTATTGCCCCGTGATGTCCTTGTTTTCCTCGCAGGGATATTCCACTTCCATTATCTTCGTTTCTTTAAAGGGTTTCTGCAGAGGTAACTTGATCTCTTTTTTCTTTTGCTGGAACTGGGAGAGGTAATCGCGATCCATCAATTCCATCACCGGATCGGGATCCATGTCTCCATAGATGACAATGTGGGCGTTGTCCGGATGGTAATATTTCTGATGAAAGGCGATGAAATCCTCATAACTGAGGGAGGGAATGGCCTCGGGATCACCGCCGGATTCGTAGCCGTACGGAGTTTCCGGGAACTGCGCGTGCTGGCTGCCGCGCATGATTATGCTGTCCGGACTGGAAAACGCCCCCTGCATTTCATTATAGACCACTCCGCGGATGGCAAGATCGGCCCCGGGATCCTTCAGTTCGTGGTGCCAGCCCTCCTGATGAAATATGTTCGGCTGTTCGTATATTTTGGGGTAAAAGACGGCATCCAGATAGACCCGGGCGAGATTGAGGAAATCCTTGTCGTTGGTGCTGGCCACCGGATAGAGCGTCATGTCCGCGGCCGTCATGGCGTTGATGAAAGTGTGCAGGGAACCTTTGATGAGTTCCATGAAGGTCGATTTCGCCGGGAAGTTCTTCGATCCGTTCAGAACGCTGTGTTCCAGGATGTGCGGGCATCCGGTGTCGTCTTCCGGAACGGTTTTGAATCCGACGCAAAAAACCTTGTTATTATCGTTGCAAGCCACATGCAGCAGCCGGGCGCCGCTCTTTTCATGCACGTAGAAATGGGCGGTTGAATTTATTTCCTTGATCTCACGGGATTCCTGGTGCGCAAAGCCGTGTTTCACAGCCTGCTTTTTCATAAATTTACTCCTGTATTCAGATTAGATTGTATCCTTTTATTATCTTGCGTAAAGTTTCACGGTTGGACGGCTGCAGGGGGCACATCGGCAGACGGAATTCCAGTTCGATCATGCCCATCATGTGCAAAGCTTCCTTGGCCGGGATGGGATTCGTCTCGATGAACATCACCTTGTTCAGATCGCATAGGGTCTGGTGCTGCTTTGCGGCAGTGGCAAAATCCCCGTCCAGGCAACTCTGGATGTGGTCACTCATCATTCTGGGGGCCACATTCGCCGTGACCGAGATGCAGCCTTTTCCGCCAATGGCCATCAGAGGAAGGTTCAGAGCGTCTTCTCCACTGAGCAGGGCAAAATCCGCCGGGGTGTCCCGGATTATCCTGGTTGCCTCGGCAATGTTGCCGCTCGCTTCCTTGACACCTTTTATGTTGGGAACCTCGGAGGCCAGTTTGACCATGGTTTCAGAACTGATGCTCACACCCGTCCTGCCGGGAACGTTGTAGATCACCATGGGGATATCCACCTTGTCGGCGATCTCCCTGAAGTATTCATACATCCCGTTTTGCGTGGGCTTGATGTAATATGGCGTGATCACCAGAGCGGAATCTGCGCCAAGTTCCCTTGCCTTCTGGGTGTTGGCAAGGCTCTGGGATAGGTTGTTCGTTCCCGTGCCGATCATCACTGGAAGGCGTTTGTTGATCCTTTGCAGGGCAAAACGTAGCAGCGTGTCCCTCTCGTCGTGGGCCAGGCCGGCGGTTTCGGCCGTCGTACCCAGAAGCAGGATGCCGTGCGTGCCATTTTCGATGTGGAACTCGATCAGGTTTTCCAAAGCGGAATAATCCACACCCCCGTCCTTGAAGGGGGTCACCAAAGCCACATATGAACCTTGAAGCATATCATAACTCCTTTATACGCAGAACATTGTCTTGTTAATGAAAAGCCCGGGCAAAACCGCAGGCATTGCCATCAGATTTAAAAACATATTTTATTCCTTTTGACAGATCTGCCCAAATCCGTCAATACAAAATTGCGGATGGCTGTTTACATATCCCAAATACCAGCATTGGCAATTCTGATGCCATCTCTCATAACTGCATATATAACCTGCTCTTTGAACCCTCGACCATACCTAACCACTTGCTTTGCATCACGTTTAATCTTTCATCCTCACTTTGGCTGTCAACCAAAATCAGGAAAGATCAGGAAAGATCAGGAAAAGACCACGGATCGCCCCCTTTCCAAAGCGTTAATCAAGTCCTTATCAAGCCTTAATCAAGCGTTAACAATTAAGGCTTGATTAACGCTTGATTAAGAAGTGATCAAGGCCACCGGAAGAGGCCGATGCA
Source organism: uncultured Candidatus Cloacimonadota bacterium (assembly GCA_964427765.1). Lineage (GTDB taxonomy): Bacteria > Cloacimonadota > Cloacimonadia > Cloacimonadales > Cloacimonadaceae > Syntrophosphaera. The sequence continues at coordinate 7,769 of CAYRVG010000047.1, read as the reverse complement.
GACAATCGCTTTTCAGTCAGTTGGTTGGAACCCCCGATCGTCGCATCTGGATAGCTCGGCGGCAAAAATGAACTCTTTGCCAGAAGAAATTTATGTTGCTAACTGGAATGGAAATGGTAATATATCATTAGTGATGTAAACTGTGTACGGAGGGTTGATCCGCGCAGTTCATGACGATAATAAAGATTTCATAAGGAAAGATGATATATGCAAAAAATGAAGATCACGCTGATGGCTGCCTTTTTACTGGCCGTCGGCCTTTTAGCCGCGGCGCCTTTGGTGAATACGCCTGTGACGGTTTACCAGCCGGACGGCAGGGAACTGAACATCCTGGCGAGCGGGGACGAATTCCACAACTGGCTGCACGATTCCAATGATTACACCATTGTCCAGGACGACGCGGGGTATTACGTTTATGCCCGGCAGGAAGGGGAAAACGTGGCTCCCACGCAATTTGTGGTGGGCAAAGACGATCCCCTGCAGCGGGGCATCCAGCCGGGGATAAACCTTTCGGAAAGGTTGATCCGGGAAAAATATGAGCGCCAGGCGAACCTCCGTGACTACAGCAATGCCAAATCCCCCCACATCGGGCCTTTCAACAATCTGGTCGTCTTCATCAAGTTTGCCGATGATCCGGATTTCAGCTCGCCGATCACGGTTTATGACGAGATGTTCAATTCCCCGGATGACAATTCCATGAAGCGCTATTTCAATGAGGCCTCCTACGACCTTCTGGACCTGGATTCCACCTTCTATCCCCCACCGGACGGAAACACGATCGTCTGCTACACGGACATTTACACGCGGAATTACTACAAGGTGTACAGCCCCTCGAATCCCAAGGGTTATGCCAACGACAGTGAAAGAACCCAAAGGGAGCACAACCTCCTGCTGCGGGCGGTGAACCACATTGAGCCGATGGTTCCCACGGACCTGGTCATCGACGGCGATGATGACGGCTATGTGGATAACACCTGCTTCATCATCCAGGGTTCGCCGGAAGGCTGGGCTGATCTGCTCTGGCCGCATCGCTGGGTGCTTTATTCCGTCAACGCCCTGATCCATGGCAAGAGGGTCTGGGATTTCAATTTCCAGCTTGAGAGTTCGGCGCTTTCCTCCGGGGCCAGCGTGCTTTCCCATGAAATGTTCCACAGCCTCAGCGCGCCGGATCTTTACCGCTATGTGGACACCACCATCAACCCCGTGGGAAGCTGGGACTTGATGGCCAGCAATACCAATCCTCCCCAGCACATGAGTGTCTGGATGAAATACCGCTACGGCCAGTGGATCGATTCGGTTCCGGACATCACCACATCCGGCACATACTCGCTCCAGCCAGTGGCTATTTCTTCAACCAACAACATCTACCGGATCGACAGCTGGCAGTCCAATGAATATTACATCCTAGAATACCGCAAACCTTCTGACAATTATGACCATACGCTGCCCGGAACAGGCCTTCTGGTCTATCGCCTGGACACCCGGGAGGAGGGAAACGCGCAGGGTCCCCCGGATGAACTCTATGTTTACCGCCCCAACGCGGACAACACCACCTCGAACGGGACTCTCAACATGGCGAATTTCTCCCAGCAGGAAGGCCGGACGGAACTTAGCGAAGCCACCTCACCCAACGGTTTTCTGGGAAACAACGCCCCTGGCGGCCTGAACCTCTACGATATCGGCTATGCCGGGGATTCGATCTCTTTCAAGGTCAAGATCTCCGAGATCCAGCTCACCTATCCCCACGGCGGGGAAACCTGGTTCTCCGGCACCACCAAGACCATCACCTGGAAGGCAAAATCCCTCACTGGGACGGTGACGCTCGAATACAGCACTGACGGGGGCACGAGCTGGAACACCCTCAGCACTTCGACCTCCAACAATGGCTTTTACGTTTGGTCCAACATCCCGAGCATGGATTCTGACGAGGTGCATATCCGGGTTACGCAAAATTCCAACGGCCAGACGGACAGCAACGTCCATTCCTTTGCCATCCTCAGCGAAATGGCGGTTCCGGAAGGCACATATCCCGCGGACGGTGCCACCGAGATCCCCACCAATCCACTTCTGGCCTGGAGTGACGTCCCAGGCGTGACGGGATACCAGCTGCAGGTCTCGGACGACCCTCAGTTCAGCACCTATCTGGTCAACCTGCTGGATCATCCGGACAACACGTATCAGCTAAATAGCCTGACACCTTATCAAACCTACTATTGGCGGGTGTCCAGCATCTCCGAGATCGGCATTGGGCCTTTCTGCGAAACCCTGTGCTTCACCACTGGCAATGTAAGCGAACTGCCTGCCCCGCCGCAGCTTACGTATCCACAACACATGGCTGGGGAAATCCCCCTCGAACTCGATTTCTGCTGGGTTTCCTCACCTCTGGCTGATTCTTACACCCTGCAAGTGGACCAGAGCCAGTATTTTACGGATCCCCAGATAAATATCGGGGATATCACCCAGAACTCGTATTTCATCGACTGCCTCGAGCCGGGCACAACCTATTACTGGCGGGTCAGGGCCTCCAATGTCGCCGGCCACAGCTACTACTCGCAGATAAACAGGTTCAGCACCATACAAAACGTTGCCAATTCTGACGATTTAATCCCCGTGGCACGGAATATCCTGGAACAGAACCACCCCAATCCCTTCAATCCCTCCACCACTATCGCCCTGAGCGTGAAAGAACCTGCCGCCAACCTCACCGTGCGGATATTCAACCTGAGGGGCCAACTGGTGCGAACCATGCACGACGGAATTCCGGGAAAACACAAATTGAATCTGATCTGGGACGGGAAAGATGACCTGGGCAGGGATGTCGGCAGCGGCATATACCACTACCGCATGCGTTCCGGCGATTTTATGCAGACCCGTAAGATGTTGCTATTGAAGTAGATTGGACTACGTAACTCCACCTCGTTGAATAAAATTAGCAGTTGATTACGTTGACTGCTAATTTTTTCTTGCTTTTTTCTTGTCGCTGGTTATATTGGCTATAGAAACTGATTTTACAAGGAGGTACAAAATGAAGATCATACCTTATCGCAAAGGACAAGAAATGAGGCCAACGGGCACGATGCTCAGCCTGTTCGATGATTTCCTGAACCGCGCCTTTGACATAGAAGAAGAAAGCGGGGAGGACAACTTCCGGGCGATGGCGATGGATATCGTCGAGCATGACAAGGAATTTGAGGTCAAGGCGAACCTGCCTGGCTTCAAAAAAGATGACGTCAATATCTCAGTGCACGACAACCAGCTTCTGATCGAAGCGAAGTGCGAGAAAGAAAAGGAGGAGACCAAGGGTACGATGTATCGCTGCGAACGCTACAGCGGAAACTACCGCAGGAATCTCTTGCTGCCGGATAACAGCGATCTGAGCAAGATCAAGGCCAGGATGGAAGACGGCGTACTCAGGCTGGTCATTCCGAAGAAGGAACCCACACCTCAAAAAGAGATCGTTATTGAGTGAGCTGACCGATAGCTCTCATAAAACCAAAGGCGCGGGCTTTATAGTCCGCGTCTTCTCTTTTGATGATTGACGGTATTTACTTCAGTTTGCCTGTAAAAACCAGGCGGCTGAGATCCCAGCCATTGTTTCCCAGCCAATCCAGGATATCCTGATACACGGCTTCCTCGATGGCCACGTCGCGAGTGAGGATCCAAAGGTAATCACGCTTGGGGTCGCTGACCACGGTATAGGAATAATTTACCTGATCGAGCTTGACGATCCAGTAGTTTCCTCTGAACGGCCAGAAGAACTGGACCTTGAGCTTGGAATTCGTATCGTCGACCGGCCAGGCCTTGGCGTCCGCCTGGCTTTTAATGATGGTTGCCCCGGCATCTTCGTAACATGTGTTGACCACCCTGATATTGCCTTTGTCATCAAGTGAGTAATTCGCCGTGACGACCTTGCCGCAATCGGCCTTCTGGAAACGGGTGGGATAGAAGGCCTGCTGATACCAGGTCCCCAGATATCTTTGCAGATCCACGTTATCCACTGTTCGCACTGGATTCTCTTTTATTTGGGACTTGCAGGCCAGGCTACTCAATGATACAATAAACATAAAAGCTAAAATGAGATGATTTTTCATAATATTCACTCCGCATAAATATTAATCGTAACATGAGAGTGGCGCAAGCAAAATCTACCGGCGGTTATTCTCAGTAAATTCTCTCTGGAAACATTCAAGCGGTTATCGAGCCGAACCTGACTTACTCAAAGCGATCCTGTCATTTCAGCAGGACGAGTTTCTTGGTCACTCGCTCATTTTGTGTTTCCAACTGGTAGAGATATATCCCCGGTGCGTTACCCTGAAAGTTTTGTTCAATTATATGTTTTCCAGAATCAAGGCGATATTCAGCGATCAATTGCCCACGCAGATTGAAGATCCGGAGCGCTCCTCTTTCGAGCCCCGCCAATTCAACTTCAAAATGGACTTTGCCATCCGCGCTAGATGGATTTGGCCAGGCGTCCGCTAATAATCCCAAATCAGGGGGATGGATCTCCTGGCTTTCCTCAATACCCACGCCGCCGGTGCTCATCTTTGCCACGAAGACATCCGAAAAGCCACTGCTGACGAGGGTGGTTTGCCCAAAGTCAACCTCTTCCCTGAAATGGCCTGTCACAATGACCGCGTTTCCACTGCCTGTGGCAATTCCATAACCGGAATCCGAATTCGTGCTTCCCGTCCCTTCAGCCCAGAGCCAGTTTCCTGCCGGGCTGAGTCCGGTCACGAAAATATCCGCCGTGCCGGAACTTGTCAGTGTGTCATCGCCAAAATCCGCGCTGCCATAGAAGTATCCCGTCACGTAAATGTTTCCGCTCGCGTCGGCGACAATGCCTGTGCCTTCATTATAGCTTTCGAGACCGGCCTGGTTCACCCAAAGCCAGTCTCCGCCGCCACTGAGTTTGGCGATGTAGATATCCTGGAATGCCTGGCTGCTGAGGGTTGTGGAGCCAAAGGTGATCGTTTCGTTGAAAAATCCCGTCAGGCATACGTTTCCGCCGTTGTCAACGCAGATCCCGGCTCCGTAGCTGTAGCAGGGCCAGATACCCGTCGCGCGGGTCGTCCAGAGCCAGTTTCCGCCTGGGCTGAGCTTGGATATGAAGACGTTATCCGCCTCATTGTCGTTGAAGATATCGGGGCCAAAATCCGCCTGCAGGTCGTAGAATACGCCGGTTACGTAACAGTTTCCGCTGCTATCACAGGCGATTCCTTTGCCGTCGTCGGGATCCGCGCCTCCGGCCCGTCTTGCCCAGAGCCAGTCGCCGTCCGTATCCAGCTTGGCGATGAAGATATCCCGGCCCATTGTGTCTTCGGGGTTCACGGTGAGGGTTGTGGAGCCGAATTCCGCGATATCCTCAAAACCGCCGGTAACGAAGCAGTTTCCGTCCTGATCGACTGCTATATCCAGAGCGTAATCGCTGAGGCTGCCGCCCGCGCTTGTGGCCCAGAGCCAGTTTCCCGAGGGATCCATTTTTGCCACGAAAACGTCGTTATAGGCAGCGCTGAGCGTTGTGGAGCCGAATGTCACCGTTTCGCGGAAGGAACCGGCAATGTAGATATTTCCGCCCGCGTCCACGGCGATCCCCTCGGAGTAGTCGTTGCTGCTTCCTCCTGCGCTGACTGCCCAGAGCCAGTTTCCATCGGCATCCAGTTTGGCCACGAATATATCGTTCTCTCCGTTGCTGGCCAGACCGGTTGACCCAAAATCCGGGGCCCCGTTAAACCACCCCGTCACATAGATATTTCCGCTGGAATCCAGACAGACCTTGTTCCCATATTCACTATCCGTCCCGCCTGCCCCCGCCGCCCACAGCCACTCCGGATTCTGGGCAGACAACCCACAGAAAGGGATGAGCAACATGATGCCCAATAATATATGCGAGAAACGCATGATTCCTCCCCCAAGCATTATAGCTTGCATATAACTAATTGAATAATGTACAAAACTTGTCAAGTTATTTATCATGTGGGACATGAATTTAACTAAAATAATGATAAGGACATTAATACATCCAGGAAAGGAAAAAACGATCAAAAATAATTATCCCCATTACGTGGAGCCGCCCTTTTTCCTTGACGGGAAAGTCCGATCCAGAAAAACGTACAAGATGAGAATTAATAGTGCTTTGGAGGCCTGATGCTGAAGTTGGAGATCGATCCCAAGCTGAAGAAAAGCGCGAGGGAATCCGCCGGAAGGATAGCCGGTTCGTTTAAATGGCTGTTCGAAGAATATTCATCGCTGACGATCGAGCGGACCGTGCTCCGTTTGCTGGGCATTGACGGCGCTTTAGAGGATGGGAAGCCACTGCCCAATGTGGTTGTCGATCATCTACAGGCGAAAAACGCCCTGTTTCAGGGTGCGGCCATTCCCGTTGCCAACGCTATGCTGAACCGGGGAATGACGGCGCAGCAAGTGGCGGAGGCAGTTGGAGAAGGTGAACTGGACCTCACGGAAATGCCCCAGGCCTCTCCAGATGAACTTTTTTCCGTTCTCGACGACATTTCGGGGGAGATGTTGAAGAAGATCAAAAAACAGCGCGAGACCAGGAAGGAAATGTATTCCCGGTTTGGAGAGCGCAGAACCCCGGCGCTCTATGTGATCGTGGCCACGGGCAATATCTATGAGGATGTTGTCCAGGCCAAAGCCGCCGCCTATGAAGGCGCGGATATCATCGCCGTGATCCGTTCCACGGCACAATCCCTTTTGGATTACGTTCCCTACGGTCCCACAACCGAGGGTTTTGGCGGCACCTACGCCACCCAGGAGAACTTCCGCATCATGCGCGCCGCGTTGGACGAGGTCTCCAAAGCCGAGAAACGCTATATCTGCCTCACCAATTACGCTTCGGGACTGTGCATGCCGGAGATATCCGCCATGGGCGCCATTGAACGCCTGGACATAATGCTAAATGATGCCATGTATGGCATCCTGTTCCGGGACATCAATCCGAAGAGAACCTTGCTGGACCAGTATTTCAGCCGCATGATAAACGCCTATGCCGGGATCGAGATCCAAACCGGGGAGGACAATTACCTCACAACCTCGGATGCCGTGGAGAAGGCCTACACTGTCACCGCCTCCCAATTATTGAACGAGCAATTTGCCCTGCTCAGCGGATTGCAACCTGAAAAAATGGGGCTTGGCCACGCCCACGAGATCGATCCAGATCTGGAGAACAGCTTCTCCTTTGAACTGGCGCACGCCCTCCTGACTCGTGAGCTCTTTCCGGATTCCCCCGTCAAGTATATGCCCCCCACGAAGTTCGCCAGCGGAAACATCTTCAAGACCCATTTGCTGGATGCCATGTTCAATTTCATCGGCCAGCTCACCCACCAGGGGGTACAGCTTCTGGGAATGATGACCGAAGCTATCCACACTCCGCATCTGGCGGATCGCTCCCTGGCGATCGAGAACGCGCAGTACATCTTCACAGCGGTCAGGGGTCTGGATGAAAATCTCTGCCTTGCCCCGGACAGTTTTGTGAACAAGCGCGCCAACCAGGTCCTGCAGGAAGCGGCGGATTTCCTGGAGCGCGTGGAAAAACAGGGGCTCTTCAAAGCCATGGAAAACGGGGAATTCGCCGATATCAAGCGCTCTGAGAACGGAGGCAAGGGGCTGGAAGGAGTGTTCCGCAAGGACGCGAACTACTTCAATCCCATCCTCGACAAGATGAAACAGGAGTTGGGCTTATGAGCAGAAAAAACCTGATCCGCCCCTATGGAGATACTTCCGGCGACGGCAAGATCCAGCTTTCCTTCAGT
>CAYRVG010000046.1:0-14755 GCA_964427765.1 uncultured Candidatus Cloacimonadota bacterium | reverse complement strand
ACGACACCACGACAAAACGTTACAACGCAAAAACGCTACAACCTAAAAAAGGAGGGAAAATGGACCAGGAAATACTGAAGGCATTGGCGAAAGAGCTGGCCACGCGCGTGAACAACGCGGTGGACATCCCGCTGGTGAATGAGGAGGACGAACAGGCACTGTTTGAGCTGATCATCCTCATCGTGATCGAGCTGATCTTCACCAAACTGGGCTTCAAGTTCAGCATCGAGGAATGAGTAAAAAAACTCATTGAATGGCTCGGAGGGCAGATAGGGGGAAAGGCCCCGGGAGGAAGGGAGGGAATTGTTTTAAAGCAGAGCGCGTGATGGGCGGGTCAGATTTCAGGGGGATGATCTGGAAGGAACCGGGGAAATGGAATATAAATTGCATAAATAATTTGATGAAGTGGAGGTACAATGAATTTAATCATTTCTAAAAAAACGTTACAAACACTGGTCCTGAGCATCTTTATTTGCTTTACGGCTGTTTCGGTTCAAGCTGCTCTTATCCAGCCGGAAGAAGCTAAGATAGCCGCGCGGAACTGGCTGATGCACGGTCCGGCTGCTTTGGCTGATCCGGTTTCTGTGGACCAGTTACAGATATATGACGGGGAAGCATTCAAACCTTATAAAGCAGATTCTTATAAAAACGAAATTGATACGCCCCTGGTCTATTTGGTCAATTTCACGGATGGCAGTTTTGTACTGCTATCCGCCGATGACAATTCCATCCCAGTGCTGGCCTATTCTGCCGAACCCCGGGCAGATGGCAATATGTCGCATCCTTCATTTTTGGAATGGATTGATACATATGAAACCCAGATAGCGGATATAATCAGGCAGGGGCTGGACATCCCCGAAAACCAGCAGCAATGGCAGGAACTTAAAGAAAGTACATTCAGTACCGATTACAGGCAAAACAGAGCTGTTGCGCCCCTCATGTCCACGAACTGGGATCAGGGCTGGCCCTACAACGAACTATGCCCTGAAGATTCCCAGGGCCCTGGCGGCCACGTTTATGCCGGCTGCGTCGCAACCGCGGTTGGTATGGTCATGAAGTATTGGAACCATCCTCAGACCGGCGTGGGGGCGAACAGCTACTATGCCCCGGGATACGGCTACCAGAACGCCAATTTTGGCGCCACCACGTATCTGTGGGACGAGATGCCAAATTCTGTGGGCTCATCCAATATACCAGTTGCAACCTTGCTTTACCACATTGGTGTGGCGGTTGAAATGGGCTACTCGCCTGATGGTTCGGGAGCCCAAAGCTCTGACGCCGCGACAGCCATGGCCACGAATTTCCGCTATCCCGATGCCGCGCTTCATCAGAAGGACTATTATACGGATACACAATGGAACAGCCTTTTGACGGATCAAATCGACAACGCCAGCCCCATTTACTACAGTGGGCACGGTAGCGGCGGCCACGCTTTCGTGGTAGATGGCTACGACACGGCCAATTATTTCCATTTCAATTTTGGCTGGAGCGGTTCCTATAACGGCTATTACTACGTCAACAACATAAATCCCGGCGGCAGCTATTTCAGCCAGTCCCAGGCGGCCATTATCAACAGCATCCCGGAAGACTACTCCATCGCCAATACAAGGATACGGATGAATACCGCGGGCGCCACCGCGGGAAATGAATTGAATCTCTCGGTAACGACTGATCCTGTTCTTGGCTCCTGGGATGTTGACCATTATAGCTTTCAGCTTTTCTATGACCACAATGCGATGGATTTTACCGGCGCAACTATCGACGGGACTTTTGCCAGTAACGGTACTCTTTCCGTCACAGAAACCACGCCCGGATTCCTGCAGGTTTGCTGGGATGGTTTCTCAAACCTGACCGGCAGCGGAGACCTTATAAACTTTGGTTTTGTCCCTTATGATTCCGGCGATTACCTTTTTGATATCATGGACATGGAATACAATTACATTCCGGTTACTAATACCCAGTTCCTGATGGTTAATGTCCAGGCTCCAGTGGCAACGCTGGCGGAAAGCCAGATCAGCATGATTAATGTCATGCACCTTGGCTATAATCAGATCGGCAGGACAGAAGTGCGCACCACATACCTGCTTCCTTCCTGGAACGTTGAACATTACCATTTTGATGTGGTCTATGATCCCACGAAACTGGAATTTGTGGGGATCGAAGCCGAAGGTACGATCAACGAAGGGCATGGGGTTCCCCAGGCAACACTCGATTCACCGGGATTGGTTCAAGTGATCTTTGACGCTGATTCTCCGATTGCTTACGATGGAACCTTGCTCAAGATCGATTTTAGGGCCATAGGTAACTCCTCCAGTCTTGTGGTGACCCAGGTTACACTGGATAATTTTTACTACAACGATACACAGATAACGTCCCTGGGCTCGGCGAATTTCATTCTCGCGGCCCTTACCAGCGAGGAAGATGAGATCGCCGAGGATACTCCGGCGCTCAGAATTTGGCCAAACCCTATCTCAGATACTGCCAATATCAGTTTTTCGAGTAAATCAGATTGGGAAACCGAACTGAAAATTTACAACCTGAAAGGCCAGCTGATCAGGAGCATGTCCATGGGTCGCGGCAGCCAGGATATTTCCTGGGATGTCAAAGATGATGCGGGCAACCGTCTGGCATCCGGGATCTATTATTTATCCTGGCAGCAGGACAAGCTGAAGGGCAGAAGCAAGATCCTGATCCTCAAGTAATTAAAATTACTTAAGCATTGCTTGAAAGGGCGGGATTCTATCCTGCCCTTTTTTCTTGGGTCTTCACCGGCCTTACCAATGAAAAGATTGACAAAAGCCACAGGGTAAAAGATATTGAAAAAAAAGAATGAATATGGAGGATCAATGTCCAATCGCATACTAGCCATCAATCCTGGTTCAACTTCAACGAAGATAGCAGTATATGAAGGTGACAAACCTGTTTTTGAAGAAACTCTGCGCCATGACCCCGCGGAACTGGAGCCCTACCCAAACATCATTGACCAGTATGAATTTAGAAAAGAGCTCGTGATGAAGGCAATGGAAGAAAACAAGGTCGCGCCTGATACTCTGAACGCGGTCGTCGGACGCGGAGGCCTGATCAGATCGGTACCCGGAGGTACTTTCAGGATCAATGAAGCAATGAAGCGTGACCTTAAGGATCCCTCCCTTTGGGGGAGGACACATGCCTCCAACCTGGGCGCGTTCATAGCCGACGCGATAGCCAGGGAGTTGGATATTCCTGCCTTTATAGTCGATCCGGTGGTGGTTGATGAATTTGAGGACATTGCCCGCATTTCCGGGATTCCGGAGATAGAACGCAAATCACTGCTTCACGCACTCAACATACGCTATATTGCCCGGCTTATGGCTGCGAAGATTGACAGGAAGCTGGAAGAAGCCAATATGATCGGTGTGCATATGGGTGGAGGAATTTCTGTGGCAGCGATCAAGAATGGACGCATTGTTGACGTTAATAACGCACTTTTGGGAATGGGTCCTTTCTCTCCCCAGCGCGCGGGAGCCCTGCCCATAGGCGACCTGCTGGAGCTCGCTTTCAGTGGGAAATACACGCACAAGGAACTGATGAAATATTTGACCAAGACTGCCGGCTTGATGTCATACTTGGGTACAGACAGCGGCATTGAGGTCAGTGAGAGGATCAAATCTGGAGATCAAAAGGCCAAACTGATAACTGACGCGATGTGTTACCAAGTGGCAAAAGAGATCGGGGCCTGCGCTGCAGTACTAAAGGGTAAGGTCGATGCGATATTCTTCAGCGGAGGTTTGGTCTTCAATGAATACATCACAGAAGAGATCCGCTCGCGTGTTGAGTTTCTTGCTCCTATCCATCTCTATCCTGGTGAACGGGAGATGGAAGCACTTTCACAGGGCGGATTGCGCGTTCTCAACGGCTTGGAACAGGCACAGGAATACAATTATTGAGAGTAAATTAGCGAAGGTAAGGCCGTGAATAGGATCCTGTTGCTTATTTTGGGATGTTTTTTCCTGCTTCCCCTTTGCGCTGATACATGGACCGTCCTGGTCTATATGGCGGCGGATAATAATCTGTGGCAGAACGCGGCGCAGGATATGAACGACATGGAATCGGTGCCCATGCCCGGCAACCTGAACCTGATCGTACAGACGGACATGCCCGCCAATTCAAGTTATCCTGGAGGCCAGAGACGCAGGATCAGTCAGGATTCCTCGCCCCAGATCACATCGACTCTCCTGGCCGATCTGGGCAATATTGACAGCGGTGATCCCCAGACCCTGAAAAGCTTCATCAATTGGGGATTTGATAGGTATCCCGCCCAAAGAAGGATGCTGGTGGTCTGGGGGCATGGCGACAACTGGTTCAAAAAAGACGAACTCAAATGGATCTGTCCCGATGACGGTTCCCAATCCATCATCAGCGTGGCCAACGGGGACCTGAAAGAAGCCCTGACCGGCATACCGAGCCTCGATATCCTGCTTTTTGACGCCTGCTCGATGCAGAGCGTGGAGGTTTTGGCCGAAGTGATGCACACTGCAGATTATGTGATCGGTTCAGAAGAATTGGTGCCAGCTGCCGGTTTTCCCTATCAGTCCATGATCCCGCTGTTCGCGACAGGCAATCCGGAACAGGTTGCTGAGATGATACCGCAGAAGTATCTGGAATCCTATGAACCAGGCGGAATCCAGAATCCCGGTGGTTTTACCATTCCTCTCACCTGCTCCGCAATCAGGTCCGCTGCCCTGCCAGCATTTTACCAGATGTTCACCGATCTGTGTATTTATGGTATCTCCTTGGCGCCCTCCATTGTAGAAAACATCCGCGATGAACTCTGGGAGATGAATACAGGATATTGCGATGTGGACATCGCCGAGTTCATTGCCAGTTGCTCAACCATCCCTCCCGATCCAGAGATCCAGTATTGGCCGTATCAACTTCTTGGGAAATGGGATGATTGCGTTGTATTCGCGGGGAATCTCAATATTCCGCTGATAGCCCATCCGGTTGGTTCCGCAGCGATCTGGTTCCCCTGGCACCGTCAATATTTCGACACCTGGTGGCAGCAGTACCAAAAACTGGAGTTCGCGTCCACTCAGTGGCTGCGTTTTCTAAACAGGGGATTGGGTGATACCGTTCCACCCGAGGTACCGGAGATTTCAGATATGACATTAGTTTTGGGCACACTCCAGTTTCGCGTGACCCAGCCGGCCGATCCGGATTCTTTGACCTTTAACGTTTATCTATATCAGGATGATTATCAAGACCCTCAATTATTCACCTATCAACCGGATCTATCAACAACATCATTTTTGGCGCAGCTGCCGGTTAGCAAGTCCGGGTCAGTATCTGTAAACTGTATCGATACCTGTGGCAATCAATCAGAAACAACTTCCTTCGATTATGAGTTTTCTGATCCAGACCTTGAACTTCTGCTCGCCCCCAATCCCGTTCGGGACAGGTCATTTGCTTCGGTGCGCTGGTATCTGCCCGATGGGCTGGAGGGGAAAGTGGAACTGGCGCTTTACAATATCCGAGGCCAGAAAGTGTTGGGCAGGACTTTTCAACAGATGGAACCAGGAGAAGGGAACTGGCTGCTTTCCGCGGAAGGCAACTTTCATGGATTGGGACGTGGAATTTATATAATCAAGCTCAATGTTGGCAATAAAACCATTAGAAAGAAACTCACAATTCTATAGGAAACACATAGTTGTGAAAATTGTGGATAACTTGTGGATAAATTAATGGTCACTTGGGGCTGTTATCTTAACATGATGCAAGACAACAGGATGCATAATCATAATTATCCACCGATAATGTGGATAAGTTTGTAGCTATCTGCGAAATATGAAATTGGATAAACCAAATGGAACATTTTGGACTGAGTAAAATAAAGCTGAAAACAATCTCGAAGTTCAAACAGAAAAAATACAGGCTCATGGAAGGTCAGGTTGTGGTGGAGGGTATCCGCACGCTCAGCCAGATAAAAGATTATGGTATAATTCCTTTGGAGCAGTATCGTCTGGATAGTGTAAGTTCAATATGGGATGATGTTCCAACCTTCACCTTACAGGAATGGGAAATGCGAAAGATCTGCAGCAGTGAGAATCCGCAAACTGTTGCGGCGCTGTTTTCTGTGCCCAGGGCGCGCAGCGTTGAATTCAGGCGTGCCTTCTATCTCGACGGGATTGGTGATCCTGGCAATCTGGGCACGATCTTCAGGTTGGCAGCGGCTTTCTTGATTGATTGCATATTTTTATCCCCTCAGTGTGTTGAGGTATCTTCTCCCAAAGTTATCCGCGCTTCCCTGGGCAGCGTTTATCAAGTTCCGTTCGAAATAATGACTCACGCTTCGCTGAATGCCACACAGGCCCTGATGGTTATCACGGATTCGCATAAAGGTATCCCGTTAAAAGATTTCCATCCTTTGTTAGATGAAAGGAACATTGTTGTATTGGGATCCGAAGCTCACGGCATAGCCAAAGAGTTAAGGTCTGCCACAGCAAAGATAATACACATAAATATGAGTTCTCAGATAGAATCCCTAAATGTATCCGTCGCTGCCGGGATCATTGCCCATCACCTTTATACAGGGTAAATCACTTTATCAATTGACAAAATCGGGGCATTTTCAAGCTTGTGTTTTATGTAGTTTGAGTTCAAGGAGCGATCGTGAATATCATAAATCAGAATACTGGATGGATAGAAGTTATCTGCGGGAGCATGTTCAGCGGTAAAACTGAGGAGCTGATCCGCCGCATACGCAGGGCGGAATATGCGAAACAACCACTGCTGGTTTTCAAACCGGTTTTGGACAATCGTTATGACGCCAACAACATCGTCTCCCATTCACAGATGCAGGCACCATCGATTCCGATCGCGGCACCCCAAGAGATCTACCAATACCTGAAAGATGATGTGAAAATAGTGGCCGTTGATGAAGTCCAGTTCTTTGATGATTCCATAGTTGAAGTTTGCAACGATCTGGCTGACAGAGGATTGAGAGTGATTGTTGCCGGATTGGACCAGGACTACACTGGCAAGCCTTTCGGCAGCATGCCTCAACTCCTGGCAATAGCTGAATATGTTACCAAAAACCTGGCGATCTGCGTAAAATGTGGCAACCCAGCCAATCGTACCCAAAGGACCGTCCACAAAGACGGACAAATTCTTGTGGGAAGCACTGAATCTTACGAAGCCCGTTGCCGCAACTGCCACGAGGTCTTGGATTAAGATATGCGGACAGGATTCATCTCTTTCCTAATCAGTCTGCTGCGAATCTACAGCATAGTGATCATCATAAGGGTATTGATGAGCTGGTTTGTTCAGGATCCTTACCGTAACAGGCTTTACATGCTATTGATCAAGATCACGGAGCCAGTTTTAGGTCCAATCAGGAGGATAATGCCCCATATGGGGCTCGATCTCTCCCCGGTCATGGTGATAATCATCATCCAGATAATTTCAAGTTTATTAATCAGTTTAGCATAGATTTTGGGAGGAAAGATGTCTTTATATCCCACAGACATACGACATCAGGAGTTTACCGGAACTCTTTTCGGTTACAGTAAAAAAGAAGTGAAGACCTTTCTGGACGAATTGGCCAACGAAGTGGAAGAATATCTGCGGAAGCAGGAAAAGGAAATCAAACGCCGCGAGCAAGTGCAAGTAGATATTAAGCAGGAAGCAATCCAGGCAAACACAGCAGTTGAAGATCTGAAGCGCAGGGAGGAATTGATCAGCCGCACCCTCGTCTTTGCCGAAAAGACCAAGGCTGACATCATAGCCAACGCCCGCAAGGAAGCAGAGAACATTATCCACGAAGCCGAACTCAAGGCCAAAAGGGCTATCCAGGAAGCCAAGCAATACCTTTCAGCATTGGAACAGCAGTATGTTCAGATCAAGGAGCAGAAGAGGCAATTCCTGATGCAGTTCCGCTCGGAGCTTAAAACTTTTCAGGAACGCATTGATAAGGATCCGCTTCTGGTTAGGGATAATGAGCATTTACTCGATACGGATTTCAAGCAGATCAAAGACGAAATCAACCCAAACGCAAAGCCCCAAGCGGAAGGAGACCAGTGAAAACAGATTACCGGGAAACCGCGGACTGGCTGAGAGAAAAACTGCCCCTGATCCCCAAAGTCGCCGTTATATTGGGCACGGGATTGAGCGAAATTGCACAAAGGGGTGAGATCCTCAGTCAGATACCTTATGGGGAAATACCAGGATTCGTAGATAGCACGGCACCTTCGCACAAAGGTAATCTGATTCTTGGCACACTGGGTGGAAAGGATGTCTTTTTCCTGCAGGGCAGGTTCCATTATTACGAGGGTTATTCAATGCAGGAGGTTGTTTTTCCAACCCGAGTGATGGCTTGCCTGGGTCTGGATACACTCATTGTTACCAATGCCGCGGGAAGCCTGCGCGAGTATCTGAGACCGGGCTCGATTGTCATGATCAAAGATCATATCAATCACATGGGCACGAATCCCCTCATCGGCGCAAATGACGATGATCTGGGCGAACGCTTCCCCAGCCTGAACGATGCCTACGACCTCGAATACATGCAGATTTGCGATGCTATTGCCGCCCGCAGGAAAATAGATATCCAAAAAGGTGTCTATATTGGTGTCACGGGCCCCACCCTGGAAAGCAGGGCTGAGTGCGCGGCTTTTTCTGGATGGGGGGCGGATCTGGTTGGCATGTCCACGGTTCCCGAGGTAATCGCGGCAAGCCATGCGGGCATGAAAGTCCTGGCTTTCTCCATCGTAACCAACTTTAGTAATTTATTCCACCACCACCCCCATTCCCAGGAAGAAATACGAAAAAATGCGGATATGGCTTCGAATGACCTCAAAGACCTGATATCAGAATTTGTCTCAAGGTTAAACGATGTCTAGCGGGGATATTTTTATTGACACAAGATGTACGTTTGGATTGATTGAATGATTAATATAAATGACTATATGACAGGAGCTAGTGATGGCAGCCAAACCCATGACAAAAAAGAAACTTAAGAAGTTTGAAGAACTAATACAAAAAGAACTTCAGGAGAGCGTTGCCTATATAGATAACATCAGCAGAGACCAAAGCAAGGGTGCGCGTGAAAGCAGCGGAGACCTTTCCTCCTATGCCTATCATCAGGCTGATCAGGGCTCAGACACAAATCTCATGGAACAGACCGTTATGATGATGGAAAAGGAAAGGGACAAGATCCGCCTGCTCAAGGATGCCCTGCAAAAGATACACAACGATACGTACGGCATATGTGAAATGTGTGGCGAGAAGATCGATGAAACGAGACTTGAGATCATACCCTATGCCAAATACTGTATAGAATGCATGGAGAAAATGGAAGACAAGAAGCGCCGTCGAAGAAAATGAAGCTGCAATAATGGCGAAGATCAAAACTTATCCGGCCTATATCATCATGGCAGTTGTGATCCTCCTGGATCAAGCCACCAAGATCCTTATCCGCAACACCATACCAGAAGGCGGATGGATAATTGTGGGAGAAAAGGTGTTTGGAGACACTTTCCAGATCTGCCATCTGATGAATGACGGTGCCGCTTTCAGCCTATCACTACCAAATCCTCTCTGGAACAAGGCATTCTTCATCACAACCACGGTCGTGGCCATCTTCTTCATCCTCTGGTTGCTACACCGGGCCACCCATAAGATCCAGGTTGTGGCTTTCGGAATGGTGCTTGGTGGAGCAATTGGCAACAATCTCATCGATCGGCCGATCTTTGGTGCTGTAACCGATTTCATCAGCATTGACATTCCCAATGTGATCAGGGGCATGGATAGATTTCCGGTCTTTAATTTGGCCGACAGCGCGATCTTCATTGCCATGTGCCTGCTGATCATAGACATAGTATTTATACGGGATAAGGTTTCCAAGGCCGACAGACCGGAAACTCTCCCTTCAAATGATAATTACAAGCAAGGAGCCATAAATGAAAAATCTTTTTCTTAGTGTTCTGGCATTGGTGTTTACCTTTGGCCTCGCGGCTCAAGAAGTTTTGACCTGCCACGATGTTCAATATACAGATGATCCTGGCGGCGCTTCTCCATATAGCGGTGAAGTTGTCACCGTTGAAGGAATTGTGGTTTCCGAATTGTTTTACACTGGGACAAGTACTTCAAACTATGGATTCATGGTCTCGGATCCCGAAGGCGGGCCCTGGAGCGGTCTTCTGATCTTCACAAACCAATATCATCCCCAGCGGGGAGATATGGTGAGGGTTACCGGAACGATCACTGAGTATTATGAATTTACGGAAATGTCACCCACAACCGGATTCCAGGTTCTCAGCCAGGGAAATCCCCTGCCCCCTGCAACTCTCATCAGTACAGGTGATCTTGTTTCCACGGGGGAAAACCCGGAGCAATGGGAAAGTGTGTTTGTTAAAGTGGAGAACGTAAATATTACAAACACTCCCAATAATTACAATGAGTTTTATGTTGATGACGGCAGCGGGGCCTGCCAGGTCGATGACCAGTGTTTCCCCCGCAGCGGATTTTCCTGGCCGCAGATGTCCGTTGGCCAGAACTGGGCAAGGATACAGGGCGTTGTGGATTATTCCTTCAGCTATTTTGGCATCAATCCCCGGGATATGAATGATATCATTCAGGTGGATGACGTATCAAACGCGATTGTGAAGATACAGACCACTTCCGCTGAGATCAATACACCCGTTAGCGTGAATGTGCTTACATCGAGGTTGAAACCCCAATGGTATATTTCTTCATATTCGGCCAAGATCAGGATCGATCCGGACAAAGTTCTCTTCCATGGATTGGATGTTGAGGGCACCATATCCGCGATGATGCCCGAATATGAGGTTTCAGCTGCCGGTGATACGATAGAAATCGTCTACACTTCCCAAGAGCCGATCACATCGGATGATGATGACGAAGTTCTGTTCAAGTTGAATTTGGAGCCAACCAGTTATGGCGAAACGATAATTGAACTTTTATCCTTTTCCTATGATGACACTCAGATCCTGGCGCTTAACAACGGAAAACTGCTGACGGCGATCCGTAAAAGCATAGCCTGGTTGAATATAACCAATCCCACTGATTCAAAGAACATATTCAATCCCGAATTGAATGAGAAACTGACCATTGAATACGGCTGTAAAACCTCTGCTTCGGGGATCAATGTCAAAGCCATCGTGCGCATTTATGACGCCCAGGGGCGCCTTATGGCCACGCCCGTGAACAAGAATATCAGCAACGCACTGGGAATAGAAAGTTTTCAGTGGGACGGCCGGGATTCCGCAATGCGGCGGGTGCCCATCGGAATGTATTATTGCCACCTTGAAGTTATAGAGCGCAGCACCGGGCACAAGGAAGTCACAGTCCAGCCCATCGTTGTCAAAGCCACAATGAATTGAGGAAAGGAAGGATAGCATCATGAAAAAATATCTAACTCTCGGTCTCATCCTGATCCAGGCGACGCTGTTGCTTGCCGTCTTTGATGATTACATCCCTTCAGCCAGGGCACGCGGCCTCGGCGGAGCTTACACCAGCGTGGCTGACGACGTCAGTTCCTTGTATTTCAACCCTGCGGGCTTAACCGAGGTAAAGTATGAAGCCCAGGTGGGATTCAGCAACCTGTATAACCAGAAGTTTTCCCAGGTCAAAACTGCCGCCATCGGTGTCCAACTGCCCGAGAAACTTGGTACCGTGGCTTTTGGGACACGGATGTTCGATGTAGATTATGCCGATGAATCTCTGCTGAGTGAGCAGATTTGGAGCCTGGCGCATGGCTTTAACCTTCAGAGCGATATCCACTCCCAGATCAGCGTTGGCTATGCATTGAACTATTACAGGCTCCAGTTCCCGGACGAGGATGACGGCAATTCATTTGGCGTTGACCTTGGTGCCACAGCTATGCTGCACGGACGGACAAAGTTTGGTTTCAGCGTCAGCAATCTCAACCAGGCCACCATGGGCGATGCCAACCAGCACACCATGCCCAGCAAACTGGCTTTGGGCATTGCCTATATCCCTTACGAGAATGTGATCACCAGCATTGAGATTAAGAAGGATTTTGCCAAGGAAACTGAATTCATGGGCGGGGTGGAGGTAAAAATGTTCGATCCTCTGACCGTCAGGGTCGGAGTTCATTCCAATCCCGCCACCTGGAATGCCGGGGTGGGATTGAACGTCCAGGGCATCAAGATCGACCTTGCATATTCCACCCATGCCGTCCTGCCCGGTACGCTTTACGGTAATTTGGGTTATGAATTTTAATGGGAGGCTTTGTTTTGAGCTTATTTAGCATCAGACGGCTTCTTCCGGTGATCCCGATCGCCTGGGAGCTGATTCGCCACGTAAAACGTGATATATCCCACAACAAGGATATCAAAAAGTACGATAACAAGGAAGAAAAACTGGCCACACTCGAGAATCTTGTGGTGAAGCTGGAAAAGAAAGTTCTCAGAAACCGCGAAGAATTGATAAGGACAAGCCAGAACATTCAGATCTGGCTGGCGATCAATTCCGCCCTGCTAATTGCCATCGCGGTCAAACTCTTCTTTTTCTGATCGGCTTATTTTCCAATTTAGCCAGTTCCGACAGGCATGTGATAAACGCTGGTTTGCCGGACTGGCTTTTTTCTTTTTTCCCAGAACATCTGCCTTCATCCATTTTCCCGCCGGGTTCCCGTCGGTTTGGCGAAATGTTGGCGGGAAGCAGGCCGGCTCCGGAAAAGGGCCAATCCAGGCTGGGAAATTGCGAATGAAGTCATCTTGCAACCAGGGCTTGGTTGCTTTTTAATTCTACTTATACTGTAAACAAGAAATACTAACATGAGGTGGTAAATGGCTCAGACAAAACTCAAAGGAAACCCCCTGCAAACATATGGACCGCTTCCTGAGATCGGAAGTCCGGCAAGGGATTTTGTCCTCACGACGAATGATCTGCAGGATAAAACCCTTGCGGATTACAAGGGACAGAAAATACTCCTCAACGTCTTTCCCAGCGTGGATACCGCCGTTTGCGCAATGAGCGTGCGGAAGTTTAATTCCGAGGCGGCGCAGGTTCCCGACGCGGTGATACTCTGCGTATCCCGTGATCTCCCTTTCGCCTTGGGCCGGTTTTGTGGCGCTGAGGGAATTGACAAGGCCATCACCCTCTCAGAGATGAGAAACAGGGATTTTGGCAAGGATTACGGGCTGGAGATCATGGATGGCCCCATGGCGGGTTTGCTTGCCCGCGCGGGACTGATAATAGATGAAGAAGGCAGGATCGTTTACCGCCAGCTGGTGGACGACATCACCCACGAACCGGATTACGAAGCGGCCTTGGAGGAACTGAAAAAGCTATAGCTAGATCACATCCCCGGGGTTCAGGACAAAGCACTCCTTGCCAAGTGCCTTGACCTTTTTGGCAAAAAGCCGCGGATCGGCTTTGATCACCGGCCAGGTGTTGTAATGGATGGGGACCACATTTTTTGGCTGGACGTATTCCACGGCACGGGCGGCGTCTTCAATGCCCATGGTGTAGTTATCCCCAATGGGAACCAGCATGTAATCCACATCATACATCTCGCCAATGAGATTCATGTCATAAAATAGGCCTGTATCACCCGCGTGATATACGCAGACGCCGTCGATCCAGAGCAGGATCCCCGCCGCGGGGCCAGCGTAATGGCCGTCGGGCGTCATGCTCCCGTGCCAGGCGGGGGTGAATTTCAGCTTGCCAAATTCGAAATCATGCGCTCCGCCGATCTGCATGGCATGCGTGTTCAAGCCCTTGCCGGCCAGGTAACCCGCCAGTTCCGCCACGCAGACCACCAGCGAGCCGCATCTTTTCGCGATCTTGATCGTATCGCCCAGATGGTCGCCGTGGGCGTGGGTGGGTATGATGAAATCCGCCTCCAGCTTGTCCGAGCCGAACGGCGCGACCGGATTGCCGTCCAGGTAGGGATCGATGAGGATCGTTTGCCCCGCGTCCGTCCTGACCTCAAAAGCCGAATGCCCCAAATACCTGAGTTTCATTTTCATCCTCCCAATTTAAGTTGTAGTGTCTTAATATGCCGGTTTGTGATATCAGTCAAGGATAATGTCGCAAAATCTGCGGCGCTTCACCGCATTATTGGTTCCACTTTCTGGGAAAATCCTGGCTTTCCACCACTCCACCACTCTGCGGTTAAAAGCTCATAACTCACCACCAATGCTTACACCTTTCCAGCTTTTCACGTAAAAAGGTGAAAGGGTGGAACATGGCGAATGGGAGGTCAACGTCCCCGTTGACCAAGCTCCGCAGGAGCTTACAGAAAAGCCCCATCGGGGCGCTACATTCATAGCGAGGGCGCGTCAGCCCCTCGTATGGATGCCAATATTCATATAAGCCCCTTGCGGGCGGCACACAAATATTGAAAAGAACTGGATCCCGGATCAAGTCCGGGATGACACGAGGTTACACCTTACCACCTTTTCACGAAAAAAAACCCGTGTCTTTCCGCCTTTTTCCGTTTTTTTCCGTGTCCCCCCTTTTTCCGGTCCCCGGACGCCGAGATGACATGCGAGGGGCTGGCGGTGTGTTTTAATCTGTGATGCTATCTGATGATCGCCATTTTCCTCACTGCCACGCCCGACGAAGTGACCAAGCGGAAAAAATATAGGCCGGAGGGCAGCTCGCGGCTGTCAAGGCTGATCACGTGTTCCCCGGAGGCAAGTTCCCGCCGGGAGATCAACTCCCCCCTCAGGTTGTAAATGCTGAGTGTGCCGGTCTCCCGCTCCGCGACCACCGCTTTGATGGAGGC
>CAYRVG010000045.1:0-17612 GCA_964427765.1 uncultured Candidatus Cloacimonadota bacterium | reverse complement strand
ACCCTGAAAAAATAGATCCCTCCGGCGAGATTTTCCAGGGGCAGGATCCCGCCGCTGGCGGTGGCCTCGGAGCGATGGACAAGCTGGCCGCGCAGGTTGTAGAGCCGAAAATCCGCTTTGCCGGGGGATTTGAGGGCCAGGTTCAGGGAAGCGCCCCGGGGCAGGGGATTGGGATAGACCCTTGGGGCGGGGGCCTGGATGGCATCCACCACGCTGGTCTGGAGGGGGGCCACGAGGATGTCCGTGGCGGAGATCCCGACGGTGTATGTGTCCAGCAGGGCCAGATCCGCGGCGTGGGTGCGCACGAGGGAATTGGAGGACCAGTTGAGGTCCAGAAAAGCCATCAGTTCGGAATTTCCGGAGATGGCGCAGGCCTCGAAATCCAGGGGGTTTGAGGAATCGTGGTAGACCTCGTGAGTATCGGCGTCGTAACCATAGAGCCCCCAGCCCATCCCATCGCCCAGGTAGGCCATGGCGCCGGGGGTGATCCAGATGTTGCCGGGGTTTCCGCCGATGTCCAGCCTTGCCTCGTGCTCCAGGGTCTGGGCGTTGATGACGTCCACCTTGCCGAGGGCGTCCACCCAGTTTCCCGTGCAGGATACGTGGATGAATCCGTCCCTGGCGGTGGCGTATTGGGGGTTTGTCCAGACGGGGATGGTGTCGGTCACGGCGAAGGAGGCCAGGTCGATCACGCTCAGTGAGCTGTTCGCGTAGTTGGTGGCATAGCCGCCGGTGTTGCAGACAAAGAGCCGGCCATTTGAATGGGCCAGGCCTTCCGGGGCTGTGCCGACCTGAAGGGAGCCCACGACGGAATTGCTTTGCAGGCTGACCTTGTAAAGGGCGTCTGTGAAAAGGCCCGTCACATAGAGGTTGTCGTCAACTTTCAGGACGTCCCAGGGGTTGCAGGAGGGGGCGATCGGGATATAGCGGATGTGGGCGCCGCTTTGGCGGGAGACGACCTGGATGGCGTTGTCCCCGGAGCAGGCGATGTAAATGTGGTCCTCGTCGATCTCCATCAGGTTAGGCGTGAGACCGAGCTGGGCAAAGGAATTATCCGCCACTCCGGTTTCCGTGTCTATGCGGGAGAGGGTCCGGGAGGTCGAGTTCACGACGAAGATCTCGGAAGCATGGGCAAAGAGGACGAAAAAGAGCAGCAACGCCGCGAGGAGGCAGGAATTTGTTTTCATTTGTTCACCTTCTTTCTTTATGAAACAGGATGAACTACTTTACCGGAAGCCACATTAACCGTATGGCTATTCCGGATGCGGTGGCAGGTTTCCTGGCTCGCAGCGTCTTTTTCGGCCCGGCCTTCCCACGCTCTCGCGCAGTGGCGGGGCCCAGCACTTGAAGCTGCTTACAGTGGCGGTTACCGCTCCCGCTTCGCACGGGATTCCCTTTTACCTGTATAAGTAGCACCATCTATAATACAAAATGAATTCTCCGGATGAATCTGTCAAGGGGGATTTTCCCGGCCAAAGCCGGGGTTTTTAAAGTTTCTTTCTAGCTGTAGTTGCATCCCCGGCAGCCTTCCAAAATATCCCCTTTTCGCGCGCGGTGGGCTTTCCTGAGCTCTGTCATCTCCTCTCCTTTCCAGATCTCCAGGAGTGAATTGGCGCAAATGTCGCCCAGAAAGTGGCGCCTGGCGGGATCGATGGAGCAACCTTTGGCGGGGCAGAGGGGGATGCGCCCGTCGGGGCGGATCTGGATGTCCTTGAAGGGGATGGAGCAGACGGGGATCGTGGCCTCTGTTTCGGAGGGAGCGTAAAAGACGTCCCGGTCGTAATCGCTTTCCGGGTGCTTGATCAGCATCTGGGGGAGGACGCTATCCGCGTATTTGCGCCAGAAATGGGTTTCCCGGCGTTCCAGGTGTTTCGTGGAGGGCCTCAGCATCAGGCGGATCTTGATGAAGGTTCTGGCCTTCAGGCTGTCGCGCAGTTTCCTGAGGTGGCGCACGTTCTTCAGCAGGCGGGGGTAGCTTGCCCCTTCGCGGGAGCTTTCATAGACCTCCGCGCCCCCGGCGTCGATGGAGATCTCAATCATGTCCACCCCGGAGGCCAGGATGGGGTCGATGGCGTGAGGATCCTTCCACTGCCCATTACTGATGATGGAAAGGTATCTGGTGAGCGGGGCGAGTTCCTTCAGCATCGAGGCGCATTTGGGATGGAGCATCGGTTCGCCGCCGCCGATCCGGATGCGGTTTATCTTCGCCTCTTTCTGCCGCCGCACCAGGCAGGCGAAGACCTCGTCGCTCATGAAGGTGCGGGGATGGGGAAAGAGGGGGTTGTTGCAATAGACGCACTTGAGGTCGCAGGCGTCCGTAAAATCGATCGAAAGGAGAGGCGGCTTCGGCGCGTCCGGCAATTTGTAGGGATATTTGAGGGTGATGAGCTCGCGCAGCGGGATGCCGTGGCTCACCACGTCCGCGTTCAGGCGCAGGTAATGGTAGAGGTGCGTGGCGATCCAGCCCACGCTGCTGAACCTGTTGAGCCCCTTTGGTTTGTCGTTTTCCGGCAAAGTGTGTTCCTCTGGATGTGGATCACCGGAAACCCCGATCCGCCGCGGAAATTCCCGGAGGTATCAAAGCTTCCGGTGATCTTTTAATTATTTATGTTTTACTTCATCAACACCATTTTGCGGGTTGAGGAGAACTTTCCTGATCTCATGCGGTAGAAATATACTCCGCTGCTCACGGGAAGTCTGTTGTCATCCTTTCCGTGCCATTGCGTCTGGTGTTTTCCGGCGGGAAGGCTGGAATCCACGAGGGTTTTGACGAGCTGCCCCTTCTGGTTGAAGATGGCGATGCTGGTTTGGGCGCCCTCGGCAAGCTCAAATTTGATGTCCGTGGTGGGATTGAAGGGATTGGGATAGTTTCCCTTGAGGGCCGTGGTCAGTTCGGGAACCGGGTTGTCCGGGTTCGGAACGGGTTGGAAGATGTTCCCGGAACGATTGTAATGGCCCATGAAACAAGGCCATTCCAGGGATTGCGCCGGGCGCTTGACGTCGATCGCGAAAAATCCCGCGTCGTTGGGAATGACGATGTCAAAATCCCCGTCGCGGTCGATGTCTTCCAGGGACGCGGAAACCTTGATGTTGCCGGTGATGTTGATCGGGAAATTGGCGGATTCTGAGCCATCGAGCCTGATGCTGTGGAGCATTCCGTCCGTATCTCCGAAGATGATCCCGGCTTGGCCGTCGTTATCGAAATAAGCTATCGTGGGTGTACATTCAACGGCCTGGTCTGTGGTAATGGGCGTTCCCGCCAGGTCGTAACCTGAGGTTGTCAGGACGTTTATCATGCCTGAGGCGCCGATCACGATGATCTCCTGGCTGCCGTCGTCGTTAATATCCGCGACCACTGCGCCGGTCTTGATCTGGCCGCCGACGTTCTTCTCAAACAGGACAGACCCGTCATGATTGTAGGCAAGAACATAGCCCGCGGTGCTCGTCGTGACGATGATCTCGGGCTGGGGGTCGGCATCGAGGTTGGCGATCGTGAGGGGGTTCATCGAACCGCCCTGCATCGTGACGGGGAATCCCGCCATGCTCTCGCCAGTGGAGCTGTTGATGGCGATCAGATTGCCGTTCAGGGTGGCGAGAAGGATCTCGTGGGTGCCGTCGCAATTCAGGTCGGCGATGGCAACCGGACCCAGGCAGGCTCCGCCCACATTAACTGGGAAATTCGGGTAATCTTCGCCGTTGGCATCCAGCACGATGAGGTTTCCGGTCTGCGTGGCCGTGATGACCTGGCGCTCGTCGTTCATCTCAAGCGATGCGATGACGGGGCCGGCGCGCAATGTTCCGCCCGCCGGGACTCTCCAGAGTTCGGTGCCGTTCTGGTTGAAAAGCATGATGTCGTTGTTCTGCAGGCTGGCGGCGAAATCCTTGAGCCCGTCGCGGTCGACGTCGCTCATGGCCAGGGAGCCGACCACCGCGCAGCCGGTCTGGATCGGGAAGCCGGGAAGCTCTGTCTCGCCGTCGTGCTTGAGGCCGTGGATATAGCCGCCCTGGTCGCCGAAGACGATTTCCAGGTCCGGCTCCGCGTCGAGGTTGTAGAGCACCGGGCTGGAGGTCGAGGAGCCGCCGACGTCGAAGGGCCAGCCATTTTGTACCAGCGAAAGTTCCACGTTGAAGGAAATGACCTTGTTATAGGGATATTCGGCATCAGGATTGGCGGTGACGGTCAGTTCAAAGGGGATCGGTTCCGAGGGCAGGGAGGCAACGGTCTCGAACCTGAAGGGCTCGGCATTGTTCCAGATGGTGCTTCCGGCCGTGAGGGTCCCGTAACTGGCGCTATCCTGCAGGATGGTCACGCCGGGGTAGTTGCAACTGAGGGTGGTTTCCAGATCGTTGGCGCATAGCCAGGCCAGCCCAGTGTGGAAATCCATGTAGTTGTTGAGCGCAACTTTCAGTTCGATCGTCTCCCCGGGATTGGCGATCCCGTCGCCATCCCCGGAGTATTCATCCAGATCCGTGCCTTCGATCGTGATGTTCGGGATCTTGTCATACATGGTGGCGGCAAAGGAGTTGATCCTGCCGGAACCGAGCATGGGCGGGGTTTCATAATCCGGGTTGACGTCGTAGATGTAATCCGCGGTGTCGATCATCCTCTGGCGTAGCTGCAGGGGTGTCATGTCCGGATGCAGGGATTTGACGAGGGCCGCCACGCCTGCCGCCACGGGCGAGGCCATGGACGTGCCGTCATAGGCGTCGTAGCCGTTTCCGGCGATGATCGTGGAGAGGATGCCGTCCCCGGGGGCGCAGACGTCGATCGGCGCGCCGTAATCCGAAAAGCTGGATTTGACGTCGTTCTGGCCGGTCGAGGCCACACAGAGGACGTTGTCGCAATCCGCGGGATAATCCTGGTAGGAGGCGTTGTGCTCCATGTTCTCGTTGCCGGCGGCGGTGACCACGAGGGCCCCGAGGTTGGTCGCGTAATTCACGATGGAATTGGGATATGCGCCGCTTCCCGGGCTGCCCCAACTCGCGTTGATGATGTCCGCGCCCACTTCCGCGGAATATTTGATCTGGTCGTAGGCAAAGGCGATCCCGGTCGAGGGGGATACGTTTGAGGAGCCTTTGCAGGAGATGATCGAGACGATGGGTGAGGTTCCCACCACGCCGATCTCATTGTGGCCGACCGCTCCGGCGATCCCGGCCACGTGGGTTCCGTGGTCGTTGGCGGCATAGGTCTGGATCGGGTTGTTATCGTTGTTGTAAAAATCCCAGCCCACGAGGTCGTCGCACTTGTTTCCGCCCTCGCCGGCGTCCTGTCCGTCTCCACCGGAGATCGTGCCGGCGTCCCAATCGATGGTCATGCCAGGCGCTTCGGCGGGGTTGATCCAGATATTGGCGCGCAGGTCCGGATGGTTCCATTTCACGCCGGAATCCGTGATGCCGATCTTCACGTCGAAGGAGCCCAGGGTGTAATCCCAGGCCTCGAAGCTCTGGATGAGCGCGTGGGCATACTGCTGCGTGACCATCGGGTCGTTGGGCACGAACTTGCTGCGGTTTATGCCTTCCAGTTCCGCGTAGATGAGGTTGGGGTCTTTGGCAAGCTCACGCACCGCCGCGTCGATCCGCTCGTTGGAATCCAAAGTCAGCCGGTAAGTGTTTTGCAGATAAAGGCCGTTGTCGTTCCAAGAGGGGACTTTTACGTCCGGATGCATCTGCCGCATGTCCGTGACGCGATATTCGGCGGCCAGCCTGTCGAAAGAGACCAAGCCCGTCCTCACATATCCGTCCTCCCGGGAGAAATCTATCTTTCCAGTGTCGTTGCCCACCGCCGCTTTGGTGAAGCAGACGATGACCGACCTGGAGACAAAATAGTCGGGATCAAATTTCAGCGCGGAAAGCGCGCCGATCGCAATGATGAGCGAGATTATTATGATCAGCTTTTTCATTGGCACCTCGGTTAGGTAGTTTTTTTCATCAATTCTCAGAGGGGGGATTTAGTCAATGCTTTTTCCGGACAAGTGGACATTAATACTGGACAAGCACCTCTTTGCCAGTGTATTGGGCATCATACACTTTTCTGATCAGCGCGTTTTCGGGGGAGTCCAGCCGGGGGTCGGAGCCGATGATGGCAAAAGCGTCGCCGCGGGCGATCCTGAGGACGTCCTGGTCGAGCACGAGGTTGGCAAAGCGGAATTGCGGCAGGCCGGATTGCTCCGTGCCGAAAAACTCTCCCGGCCCCCTCAGCTGGAGGTCCTTTTCGGCGATGAGGAAGCCGTCCGTGGTGCGGGCCAGGGTGTCCAATCTTTCACGGGCGATCCTGCCCACCGGGAAATGCTCGATCAGGTAGCACCATGCCTGCTGTCCTCCGCGGCCCACCCTTCCCCGCAGCTGGTGGAGCTGGGCCAGGCCAAAACGCTCGGCATGTTCCACGATCATCACCGAGGCGTTGGGGATGTCCACCCCAACCTCGATCACGGTCGTGGAGACCAGGATCCTGATCTCTCCAGCTTTGAAGCGCAGCATGATGTCATATTTCTCGCTTGCCTGCATCCTGCCATGCATGAGAACGCAGGGATATTGGGGGAAGACCTTGGTGGAGATGTGCTTATGCAGCCTCTGCGCGTCCAGGAGGTCGATCTTGGTGGATTCCTCGATCAACGGGCAGACGACGTAAACCTGCCTGCCCTGGGCGAGTTCCTTTGCCACCTCGCGGTAGACGAGGTCGATCTTCTGGCTGGATCTCACCAGGGTCCGCACGGGCTTCCTGCCCGGCGGCATTTCATCGATCACGCTCACCTCGAGGTCTCCGTAAACCGTCATGGATAGGGAGCGGGGGATGGGCGTGGCGCTGAGGTAGAGGAGGTCCGGGTGTTTGTCCTTCCTGGCGAGGGCGGCGCGCTGTTCCACCCCGAAACGGTGCTGTTCGTCGACCGCCACGAAGCCCAGCCTGTTGAACTCAATATCGCCTTGCAAAAGGGCGTGGGTCCCGATGATGATTTGCGCCTCCCCCAGCCGGATGTCCTCCTTGACCTGGCTTTTTCCCTTGTAGTTTCCCCCCTTGAGCAGGGCCACCCTGACCGGGAGGCCTGCCAAAAACCTGGAAACATTGGCGTAGTGCTGGTCCGCCAGGATCTCCGTGGGCGCCATGATCGCCGCCTGATACCCGTTTTCCACCGCCAGGAGCATGGCGAAGAGAGTCACGATCGTCTTGCCGGAACCCACATCCCCCTGCAGCAGGCGGGACATCTGCTTTTCCGAGGTCATGTCCGCAAAGATCTCGCGCACGACCCTTTTCTGCGCCCCCGTGAGCTGGAAATCCAAATCCCGGTAGAGCCGCGAGGTCAGCTGTTTTTTGTTCTCAAAGACGATTCCCTTCGTTTCGCTGTGGTGGAAATGCCTGTGCCTTGCCCAAAGGAGCTGGGAATAGAAGAATTCCTCATAGACGAAGCGCCGGCGGGTTTTTTCCGCTTCTTGGGGATCGAGGGCGAAATGCATCTTCTGCAGGGCCGCCTTGCGGGGAGGGAAGCCGTGTTGTTCCAGGATCCCGGGCGGCAGGTTTTCCCCGATCCGGTCCGCGTAAAGCTCGAACGCCCTGTATGTCACATTGCGGAAAAACTTCTGCGTGAGGTTCCCCGTGAGGCTGTATACCGGCAGGATCTCGCGCTGCTTCCAGAAATCGTCCTCTTCGGCGTCGTCCACCAGTTCAAACTCCGGGTGCATCAACTGCAACTGACCGTTATATTCCGAAAGCTGGCCCGCCACCCAGATATGGGAGCCGGGATTGAACGATCCCGGGAAATGCTTGGGATAGGTGAACCAGGTGCAGACCAGGGCCGCCTTGCCGTCGCTAATCCCGACGTTGAGGATCGTTTTCCCCTTGTGGGTGCTGCGTTCGTCCACCCAGCTGATCATGCAGGTCAGGGCGATGTTGTCCCCCGGCCTCATCTCGATTATGGACTGGTTTATCTTGCGGCTGATATAGGCCCGCGGGAAATACTCGAACAAGTCGAGCACGGTCTTGACCCCCACCTTTGCCAGTTGCCTGGCGCGCACCTCGCCGACGCCCTTGAGGTATTTAACCTCCATCCGGGTGTCGTCACGGTATTCCGGTTTCTTCTCCATGGCGTCATTGATAGCTGGGAGCAATTTTTGTCAATATCATCAGAAGAAATCGGCTTTCTCGCCCCAATGTGCCACTTATCCGGTGGTGTAAACTCTATTTGATAAGCGTTATCTTTGTGCTGGCAGCCATTTGGTCGGCCATGACTTTAACTATATATGTCCCTGATGCAAGCGTTCTGTTGTTATCATCCCTGCCGTTCCAGACAGTGGAATAGAACTCCCCGTTTTGTTTCACATCCCCTGATAGTCCGGCTTTATGAACAAGGCTGTTGTAGCTTTCGCTTATGAGGATGGTCTTCACCTTCTGCCCGCGGATATTGAATATCTCAACTACAGGATCTACTGGCGGCTTCCTGGGCAGGGTGAACTCGATAAAGACCCCTGCCGCCTTGTTTGTATTCAACAGAGGGTTGGGGTAGATAGATACCCGAAACCCCTCAGGAGGAGCCGGCAACTCCGGATCGTCAACACTTACATAGGGCTCGGAGCCGAACTCGAAACAGCCCATGTCTATGCGCCCGTTCCAGATCCGCCAGTTCCCGGCCAGGTCATAGGGCGGCAGGTCCAGACCGGTGGAATCCGGGGTTCCGGAATCCACGCAGGGGGATAGTTCGGACAGGCTGTAGTAGAGCGGATCGTTTATATCCGGGCCCCCGGCGAAGAGCGGATCGCCGCTGATATTGGTGTCGTGGTATGCAATGGTATTCCCCGGAATCGAGTAAGGCAAAATCCCGGCGATTCCGTCTTTTACAAGTGAGTAATCAATGGCAAGTTGAGTATGCTCATTGGGATCGCCGTCCATGGGATTGACCTTGATCTGATATGGGGTATCGTTATAAAAGATAGAATTGACTATATTCACGTCCCCATTGACCATCAGGGTATAGGCGTCGCCTTCGTTCCCTGTAAAAGTGCAGTTGGTAATATCGATACGAGGATTATCGTATGAAGCTATTGATGCAATTCCTCCTTGGGAATCATTATTACTAAAGAGACAATTCCGAAATGAAAATATGTTTTGCTGTTGAGGGATTTCAGTACCGGATATAGTTATAGCGTTTGAGTTATCATCTGACATGGATAGATTGCTGAACTGACAGTTTGCAAATTCTAGAGTTTTATCACCAACAATACCTATTAAGCTGGGAGCCCAAACAGATGCTGATTCATAGGTCGATAGCGCATTACGAAACTTTGAGTTGGTAATTGATCCAGATATTGGGGTATCAATATAAATCAACCCCGCATTAGAGGTTGTGATATTTTCAATAGTAACGTTATCCCAGATAGTCTTTCTATCACTGCTTGATGAAAGTCTTATTATTGCGGCATATTCTGGACAAATAGCATCTATTCGGATGTTTTTCAGACATAAAATACTCCCTTTATTACCTCTTATTACGCCGCAGTTTGTAGTGCCACTTGATAAATATGTCATATCAGAAAGCGTAACATACTGCACTTTGGTGGCCTGAAATATCTTATCCCATGAACCATAGCCAAGAGGAATACTGGGATGTGGTTCGCAAATCACGGTAGTTGAATCGATTCCGTTGCCTGTCACCTTAACCCAGCTTTTTAAGGCAATGGGGAAGATCTGATCGTTGTCTGTGCGGGAATAAGTACCGGGTAGGATATGCACAGTCCTTTGATTCAGGCTATCCGCAGAAATGCGGTAAATGCCCTCATGGATGGTCCTCAGTGCCGTGGCGGGGCTCAGGCCGTCGTTGGCGTCATCGCCGTCGGGGGAAACGTAGAGATCGCTGTCTATTTCCTGGTGGTGCGCGTTCAGGATGTCGAAATGCATCTGATGATCCTGCAGGCCCTCAGGTATGTAGATGGCGTAATAGGTGGTGGGAACCGCCACGGAAAAGGTGTCCAGATACACATTCAGGTCGTTAATTGCGTGTTGCATATAGATATCCTGTCCGGCGCCGGAGCGGTTGTTGTAAATCGAACAGCGGTTCACTGGATCGAATGTGATGTTATTCACATAGCCTGTGGGCGCGGAAGCGTAAATTCCCCCTCCCGTATTTACTGCATAATTGCCGAATATTTCCACTCCTGACAATGTTACGGTAGATCCGCCTATATATATCCCTGCTCCATTTGAAGCTAGGCAATCTGTAATTCTACAATTAGTTACGGCAACCGAAGATTGCGCAATTCCTAATCCATTACCTTTAGAATTAACAATTGATAAGCCTCTTATACTGATATTCTGCCGATTCAAACCGATAGAAACGACAAAGGATATCCTGTTCCCATCGATAATGGTGGAGTCTATATAGGACTGTTCGTTTGTTATGGCTTCCAGACTTATCAGGCTGATATGATCCGTTGGTATTATCAAATTTTCGTAATACCTACCTGGATATACTAAAACAGTATCTCCCTGGGCTGAGGCATCCAACGCGGCCTGGATGCTGGTGAAATCCCCGCTGCCGTCCAGCTTCACGGTATGGGTCAGGGAAAACAGCAGGCCCGGCAGCATCAGGGCCAGGAAAAGCAGGGCATTCAAGCGCATTTTATACCTCTTTGGGATAACGGGGAGGGCTTGCGCCCTTCCCGGGTTAATATGTCATTTCATCAGGAGCATTCTCTTGCCCAGGGTTTTGTCTGGACTGCTCAAACGGTAGAAATAGATGCCGCTGGCCACGTTCCGGCCCGCGTCGTCCTTGCCGTTCCAGACCACGCTGTGGTATCCGGCATTCTGTTCGGCGTTGACCAAGGTCCTCACCAATTGGCCCCTGACGTTGTAGATATCCAGTCGTGCCTGTCCTGGTGCCGGCAGCTGATAGGAGATCAATGTTCTGGGATTGAAGGGATTGGGATAGTTCTGATTAAGAGCATACTCCAATGGGACGATATTTTCCACACCATCTTTAGTGATTTGCACCTCAAAATATGGATACCTAATCCCGGCAGTGCCGTATTTTGGCTGAAGCTTGCCAGGCTCTAGCTTGATGGATGTCCGTCCGCTATCCTGGCTTTTGTTTTCTTCATAGCTGAATACGTACTCTACGGTTCCTTCGCTTAGTTCCGAAGCGCTATCCACATAGGCAGATATCTGTTCGATGTTGTCTTCAACCACCACAGCGCCTTTACAAACTCCATCCACGTATAATCCAATCTCGTTAATATCTACTGCCAGGCTGTCCGGAATGCTTACATACACAGGGATATAGTCCGGCTTTTCATCGAAAACGAAATCCTTGGGATCAAACTTGGGGTTCGGAGGAATATCATTGTTATTACCCCACTGGAAAGTAGTATGATCGTTATATGTCTTTAAAATCACCATATCCCCATAGTTCAGTGTTCCTTTTTTCCCAGTCAATTGCCCTGTGGAGGAATCACGATATAAACTCCAGTTCCTTGCTTTGATCAAATCGATATCATTCCATATATCAGCAAAGGCATCTTCAGGATATTGGGTTTCTTCTTTGAAATAACCCAGCCAGTTTTCCACATCCTCATAAATAGGAAATTGCAGGGTGCTAGGTGTTTGGAATCCACTTTCTTTAAGCGTTACTGAACGCGTTTCAGGGATTAGCTTGACCTTGTAGCCTTGGGGACTGGTGACAAAATGATTGTTAGAAAGATCATTCCAGCTTTCACCTTCCCACAAAATTGAGTATGGCTGCTGATTGTACCAGTCGATCTCTTCCAGATAGGTGGGTGTATCATGCCATTCACTATTTTCCTGTACTTGATGAACTTCAAGTAATTCCTTGAAGAACTCACTCGCCACGAGGGCATCATTGGTCACGGAATTCAGCACGGGATAACTCACCCAGTACCATTTATCCAAATCATTTTGATCTTCAAAGGTATAATCCCAATATTGGTGCGCAACCGCTCTTTTCGCGCCAATATCCGGGGGTGTGCCGTCAGGATCTTTTTCTCCAATACCGGAGTCAATGCAGGGAGACATGGTTGTGGAGTTCCAAATTGGTTGATAATCACTATCCAGATACATGGTATCGACACTCATCACGGAATTCTCTACCAATGGACAACTTGTATTGCCCCCAAAATCGTAACGGGGACTAGAAGTGCTAAACAAACTGTTATTTATGGTTAATCCTCTTGTCACCCAATCTGAATGGCCATCTTCATAATCTCCCCAGCTTATACCGTAACCGCTGCAGTTCTCAAACACTGTATTATTGATAGTTGTGGGTGGGCATTGGAAGAGAATCAATCCACTACCCTGGATATTTGAGAATGTGTTGTTACCAAACACAAAGTAATCAGTATTTTCAGGTTGAGTCCCATCAGGATACCAAGAGTAAACTCCATAACCGTCATACATGTTATTGGCAACCACATTGCCGGTAAAGGTCAAGCTGTTCTTCCCGTGGTAATCACAGAAATATACTGCACCCTGCCGACATGACAGGAACTTGTTATTCGTAAGAATCAGATGAACGTGCACATCTTCCAGCCCATCTTCAGCATCGGTCAAGAACTTAATTGCCGGTTTAGCTCCATTAGAGTGCGGCGTATCTGCTGTAAAAGTGCAGCCATTGAAGCGTAGCGTGCTCAGCCTATCTATGTTTACCACAAATACATCATCCGCTTCGTTTCTACCCTTGTTGTTATTAAAAACACAATTGTCAAAATCAATGTCTATGTCGTATTGATTTATTCGTGTATATATAAATACAGCACCACCCATATCTCTGCTAACTGGGTTTTCAATTCCATCAGTAACCATGGTTTGGTTGTTAGTAAACTCACATCCCGTAAACTGCGCTTGCCCATATATGGCCACAGCCCCTCCGCCATTGCCATTAAGCGTATAGTTGTTCGTAAAAGAGCAGTTTTCAAATCTTGGTGTATTACCCTGAGTGTATGCACCGCCGACGAATACAGCACCGCCAGTCGAATATCCTGCATATAAACTTACTGAGCTGATATTACCTACTCGGTTTTGGTCAAATGTGCAATTAGTAATAATGGGTGCTGCTCCGTTTTTTAATACGATTGCTGCTCCCTGTCTATATTGGCCTTCTTCGGTTAAATCGCAATTCAAGAAAGTAACATTTGAGATTATGTCGAGATTATCGATGCCCGGCTCAGAAAGTTGTATCGCAGGTAAACCAATACTGGGATCATTGGTAATAATAACTCCACTTTGTGATTGACCTTGTAGTTTTATGTGTTTGTCTTGCCAACTTAAGCCGGAAACGGTATAGTTACCATTGGGGATAGCTACCGTCCCTCCATTTCTTACAAGATTGATCCCTTCCTGTATGGAGAGGGAATCAGTCAATACAACGTTTGGCCTGAGGGTAAGTACTATCGGGTCAAGTTGGTTTGTTCCCATTTGGATGCTGATATTATCAATCTCTTCAGGATAGAAATAATTGCCCATATCAGTGATTGTGAAATCATATGTGCCAGGCGGAAGCCCAAACTCGAAAACTTCATTGTCGGATGTAATGGTTGTTGATATCCCATCATGACCTTGTGCACGAAGACGAATTCCAGAGTAGTCAGTACTGCCATTTTCCAATAGGATTGTCTGTGTAACTGATGCTTTAGGTGCGATCCCAATGAGCATACTATGTTCTTCAGGATATGGACTTGCCGGATTAATGAGTTGTAAACTCCAATATTCAAGATGACACCACGGTCTCCCCCAATTCACCATATTCAATGTTGTATTCATATTTGTGGATTGAAAACCCGTAATAATATAGGCATGTCCTGCACCTTCTTTTTCACCCCTATATTCGATTGGCCTATTAAGCCTTAACTGCTTTTTAATCAAATCTATCCATGCTTCACTAGAACACGTATCTGAAGATGCGTACTGGAAATACATGTTCAATCTTTGATAAACATTACAACCACCATCTGCACTTGAGCTTATCGAGGAGTAATCCATCTCCACCAAAATTCCACATGCAAAACTTAATGCTGCCTTATCATGATCGGTAAGAGCGTCATTGTTGTTATACTTGACAACAACCTGATTCAAATCCACGTTCAGCGTAGCGAAATCAGGGAAATCGTAACTTGCTGCATCAGAGTCAATATTACATATAAAACCATGGTAATCAGACGTGTATTCATCGGAGTCTACTAGTGTATTATAGTTCCAACGCTTGTGATAGTTACATATTTGAGCAGCTGCCGTAGCTACACAACCGACACGGGAACGTGCCGGCTGATCATTAACAAGGTTTACATTATCCAAGGGACATAAATCATTATACGGTGTTTCACCTCCCCATTGCACCCACTGTTCTGTAGGAAGACCTGTATCGTACTCTTCAGCAATGCTGATTGTTTGATCGAGTATGGCATCCCATATTGGACGCGTATCATCATTACTTCCGTTGTTTTTTGCATCTTCTATCTGGAGCGAATACTCTGCCAATAAATTTTCAGCAGCTTCGTTAACAGGGTCTATGGGTACGGTATAAGAACCCAGTTTACTGAATGCCAAAATTGGGATGCAACTATCGTCTGCCGATACAACTACCCAGCCCTGGTTAAAACTTACTATCCAGTAATCAGGGTCTGTCAAATCCGGAACAGCAGTACAATCAGGTGTGGGATCAATTATTCCAGTTTGTAATGTATACCAATTTTGTGCGACCAGTGAGATTTCAGATTCAAGTACAGGGTTCGAAAACAGAGGCATTAGCGCAATTAGCATACTGATTAACATTCCAATCTTTTTCATGATTTTACTCCTTTTTTAAAGGTTTTGTAGAGTCCCAAATGTTGGTAAAATTCCAACTCTTGTTTCTCATGTACTTTGAAACCCTTGCATAAGGGTTTCGCTTCACACTGTCTATCTAATGCTTTGTCCTTAGAAAAAGGATTCCACCTGATAAAATCACAGAAACAAGCTACTCCCAATTCATTTTCAAAACACACTAATTTATTGCAAATTCAACAAAATCATTAAGCACAATCTTGGTTTTTACGTCAAGGACAATTTCTGTCTCATCCTTATACATTCATATTTGTGTTAATATAGAGGAGTGCTTTCTGGGCTCTGAATCATTGATCATATCCACAACAAGGAGATAGCATGACCGAAGCGTTGATGAGCCGAGTCAAGGCTTAATTAGTCAGACATGAGGGTCTGCGGCTGAAGCCATACCGATGTACCGCAGGTAAGCTGAACATCGGCATTTGCCGCATTTCTATGACCGGGGTATATCACAGAGAGAAGGTAAGTCATTCTGGGAAGAGATATCCATATCTATTGAGCGTGCAATATGCCCTGGATTGGTGCTGGCTGAAAATTGTGCTACCCTGGAATGAATTAAATCAGAATCAATCAATTCAATCAATTGACTTAGACTTCCAAAGAGTAAAATCTTGCAGGATTTTTACCTTTTGATGGTAATCAGAGTAGATTGAGGTAACAATTTTTTCTTGACCTGTGGCGGTTTCTGAATTAATATGTTTTGGAATGTGATTGATCAAGGCCTATGTTCAAGGTTTTATATATTTTACACAAAATCACGGGGATGCCCGCCATCCCTTTTCAGGAGTTAACAATGACCCAGTGGAAGAGAATCATACCTTTAATACTGGCATTCGTTGTGGCCTCATTTGCCATGGCCTATGCTGATAACGGCGCTTACGCCTTCCCCAACGGCAGCGACCCCAATCCTGTCGTGAGGGTGGTCCGGCAGGTCCGCGAGGCGGTTGTCCAGATCAAGGTTGAGGCGAAAGTGCCCGTCCAGAGCTTCCGGAACCCGTTCTTCGACGATCCCTGGTTCCGCCAGTTCTTCCCGGAGCAGCCCAGGCAGCAGGAGCGTTCCGTGACCTCCATGGGCAGCGGTTTCATCTATGAATACAATCCCCAGACCCGCGAAGCTTTCATCATGACCAATAACCACGTCGTGGAAAAAGGCGCGGAAGGCACGATCACCGTCACCC
Organism: uncultured Candidatus Cloacimonadota bacterium; assembly: GCA_964427765.1. Classification (GTDB taxonomy): domain Bacteria; phylum Cloacimonadota; class Cloacimonadia; order Cloacimonadales; family Cloacimonadaceae; genus Syntrophosphaera. Next base: position 1,619 of record CAYRVG010000045.1, on the reverse strand, counting down.
TGGCGGACAAGATCAACTACACCGCGGAGGTCGTGGGCCTGGATCCGAACACGGACGTGGCCGTGATCAAGATCACCCTCAAGGAGGGGGAGAAGGTCACGATCGCCGCTTTGGGGGATTCGTCCGAGCTCGAGATCGGGGATTGGGCGATCGCCATCGGCAATCCCTTCGGTGATTCCGGGCTTGACCGCACGGTCACCCTGGGCGTGGTATCCGCCATCGGCAGGGCCAACCTCAATTTCGGCAGCAGTTCGCCGATCTACCAGGATTATATCCAGACGGACGCCGCGATCAACCCCGGAAACAGCGGCGGGCCGCTTTTGAACATTGACGGCGAGGGGATCGGCGTCAACGCGGCCATCACCAGCACCAGCGGCGGCAACATCGGGATCGGCTTCGCCATCCCCATCAACCTCGCCAAGAAGGTCGTGGAAGATCTCGCCGCAAATGGCAAGGTCACCCGGGCCTATATCGGCATTTCACCCCAGGAGATCACCGCGGACCTGATGGAGGCCTTCAACCTCTCTGAGGTTTCCGGCGTCCTCGTCGCCAAGGTCGAGGAGGATTCCCCGGCGGACGATGCCGGCCTGCTCGTCGGTGACGTGATCGTCGAATTCAACAGGGAAAAGGTCCCCAACGTCTCCAAATTCAGGATCGCCGTGGCGACCTCAAAGATCGGCACCAACGTCCCGGTCAAGGTCATTCGCGATAACGGCGAGATCAACCTCAGCATCGTTCTGGATGCCTATCCAGAGGAAGACGCGGTCGCCTCAGCCGGGGAGACCGAAAGCAGCGGCAAGGCCGGGATCACGGTCGAGGAGAGGGACGGCACGTTTGCCAAGAGATACAACATCACGGCCGACCACGGCGTCATCGTCAGCGCCATCGAGAGCAATTCCGCCGCGTCCCAGGCCCCGCTCCAGGTGGGCTACATCATCCTTAAGGTGGGCTCGGTCGAGGTCGAGACACCCCAGGAATATTACGACGCGATGGAAGCCGCCATACAAAAGATGAAAGAGGAGGGGCGGAACACGATCGTCCTCTATGTGATGGACCGCAACAAGAACGAACACTTCGTCGTTATGCGCTTCGATTGAATATTGGGATCAAACCCCAAAAGAAAGCCCCGTGGCATCTCGCGGGGCTTTTTATTTTAAAACCAAATTTCTTATCCGCCTTTTATCCAGCCTGCCCACAACCCATCCACCACCGCCTGACCACCTGCCGGACGGGCGGGAAGTCAACGTGAGCTCATCGCGTTGTGGACGAATCAAAGATCAGGGGGAAACCGGCGGATCGTTTCAGGATTTGCCTTCCCTGGCCTGCGCGTCCTCCCGGATGAGCTCGGCCAGGATCGAGACCGCGATCTCGTAGGGCGTCTGGGAGCCGATGGGGATGCCGATCGGGGCGCGGACCTGATCCAGTTCCTGCCTGGAAAATCCCTTTTGTTCCAGGTTTTTGAAGGTTGAGGCGACCTTCGTGGCGCTGCCGATCATGCCCAGATAGCGGCAGGGCTTGCCCAGGCACTGCTCGAGGGCGTGCTGGTCGTGGACGTGGCCGTGGGTCATGATCACGATCCGGGCCTGGCTGCCAAAAGTGATATGCTCCTCCAGGTCGCT
>CAYRVG010000044.1:0-1516 GCA_964427765.1 uncultured Candidatus Cloacimonadota bacterium | reverse complement strand
AAACAGATCAGTTACGGGCGGGAGCCAGCTTCAGCATTCCCTTTTGCAGTAATTCGTTGCAATGATCCTGATATTCCTGGATCAGACTCCGGAAGAGTTCCTTGACAGTGCTTATATTCTTCACCAGATAGGCATTGGCGCCGGCGAAGGCAAATCCTTCCTTGAAAACCCCATTGCGGGCGTTTTGCAAAGCGAGGGCAATGCAATAGGGAGAATTGCGGTAATCGCAGGTTTTCAGGCACTTCCAGGGACAGAGGAAGGGTTTTTTGATGCCCAGGGACACATCCTGCAAAAACTGATTGCCGATCGCCCTCCCGGGTAGTCCAACGGGGCTGTTGATGATCACGATATCCTCCTGCTTGCAATCCACGAACAATTGTTTGAAGGCATCTCCCGCGTCGCATTCCTCGGTGGCCACGAACCTTGTTCCCATCTGCACTCCGTCGGCTCCCAATGCCATGATTTTATAGATCTGGTCACCGGAGAATATCCCTCCCGCGGCAATTACCGGGATGCGTTTGTCATACTTGGTCTCAATTTCTTTGACCGCTTCCTTGACCTGGGGCAGGATAATCTCCAGGGCGTAGTCCTCATTGAAGATCTGGTCCGGCTTGAAACCCAGGTGACCTCCGGCTTTCGGACCCTCCACGACGATGATGTCCGGAACGCGCTTGAAATGATTTGCCCAGAGGTTCAGGATGAGTTTGGCAGCCCTGCCGGAAGAGACAATTATGCCGATCTTGGTTTTGGCGTTCTGCAGATATTCGAGTGTCATGGTGCTGGGAACCTTTGTGGGCAGGCCAGCCCCCAGGAAAACGATGTCGATATCCTCTTCAAACGCGGCGCGGATCATCTCGTCAAAATCGGAAACGGCCAGCATGATGTTGACCCCCAAAATGCCGTTGGTCAGTTTGCGGGCCGCACGGATCTCCTCTTTCAAGGCGGCGACGTTGGCCTCTTTATAGTTTGACCCCAATTCGGGATGGAGCATGCCAAGCCCCACGGATGAGATGATACCGATCCCGCCTTCATTGGAAACAGCGGCAGCAAGTTTGGAAAGTGATATCCCCACTCCCATTCCGCCTTGCAGGATGGGCAGTTTGGCGATCAGATCGCCAATCTTCAATTGCGGTAATATGTGCGTCATAATAACCTCGCTTCATGCGGGAATCCTGTAAATTCCCGGAGTTGATCAGCCTCAAAGGGCTTTGAATAGGGATTTACGCAAAGGCAATAATCGTGGGTCGTCCTGCTCTCAACAAGTGAAGCGGGTATCCTGAATCGCACCGAGGACTACTAAGATCGTGTAAATATCTACATTTATAGTGTATTCGAAAACAAAGAAAAGAACAGGGTTATTTTGCTCTGGGTTGGGACCAGGTCAGAATGGCACGCGATTTACGCAAATTTAGAGAAGGCCCCAGCGGCGGCGGAAAAAGAGTTCGAGGCAAAAAGCGAGGATGAACAGGGCCAGCACCCACCATTTGCGGTAGATGGGGATGTCCAGGCGCTGCTG
>CAYRVG010000043.1:0-5017 GCA_964427765.1 uncultured Candidatus Cloacimonadota bacterium | reverse complement strand
TCAGAAACTTCTCCTGGTTGAATTCACCGTCATCCCTGAATATAACCTGGTCTTCGTCATCCAAACCCACTATATCATAACGGATCTCAGCCTTGGTGGGGGATTGCAGAACCAGCAGAAGTTCCCCATCAGCCGTAATTTGGGCTGATTGTGAGGCCTCGGTATAGACGAATTCTTCCAGTTTCTGAGCCTGGGATCTCTTCATCAACCCCGCCTCGTAATCGTCACTGAATTCCATTCTCATTTTCGCGGCCAGGATATCCGTCTCTTGCATCAGCATCTCGTTGTAGGATTGGATCAGATAGACCATGCTTTCATCCGGTAGGTCTTTATAGCGTGTGGCTTTGTGTCTCAGAATGATCTCACGGGTGTTCCAGTCCCGAACGTAAAATTCCATTTCCAGGTAGGCCTTGGGGTCGTCCGATTCGATTTTCTCCAGGCTGAGGAGCTTTGTTTCCAGCAGATATTCCGCATTAAAATCCAAGGTGGAACGGCTCACGTTACGGAACATGTTGTAGGCCCTCAGGCGCTGCACTATAAGGTTTGGGATCGCGTCGTTCAGCCTGTTTGCCCAGAGGTCGAATTGCAAAAAACGGATGCGCGAGTAGTTTTCCTTCACCACAAGCTGGCTTTTGGCATAGGTCCGGTTAACCTCGGCATCCAGAACCTCAAGTGATAAAGGAAGTTGCTGCTTCATTCTCAGTTCAGGATTCTCCGTGGATTCCTTGTAATCAAATACATAGTAGTTGGTTGTCGTCCGGTCAATCCTGGAAAGGCATCCACCGAGTGCAAACATAATTCCCAGGAGCAGGAGAAACGAAAAAAGCGTGTGTTTATGTGGTTTCATAGGCCGTCCACCTCAGTTTTTGCGAAGAAGTATTGAAGGCTGATCCGAGATCTGCCGGGAAAATTCGTTCAGGTTATCGCTGGCTTCACGCAAGGATTCCAAGGTATCGTCCAGGTTCACCTGATTGCGCACCAGCGTGCGGTCGACATTGGTTATCAGCCGTCTGAGTTCGTTGATCGCCCCGGAAAGATCTTCAACAGTGCCTTTGATATCGGTCTGGCTAAGCTGGGCTGTGAGGGAATTGAGGTTTGTTATGAGAGAATCGCTCGCGGTCGAGGTAAGTATCTGGTTGATCCGGTCCAGGGACGTGTTCAACTTGAGGCTTATGTCCTCGATTTGCCGCGTGGTCGAGACAATGAGTGTGTCGCTATGTACCGCCAACTGGTTCAGGTTTTCCAGGGTCGTACCCAAATTCTGGAAATTTTCTTCATCCGTTATTTTGGCCAGGTTTTCCGCTATCTGCTCCACTTTTTCGATGATGGAGCCCGCTTTGCCGGATATATCCTCCAGCTGTGTGGATCCGACTTTCACATAGGATCCTGGCTCAAGGTTTCGGGCTTCGTTCGTGCCTCCGCGGATCTCCACGGCCTTGGTCCCGGTTATTCCCACGTAGATCAGGATGGCCTCGCTATCCTCTTTGATCGGCGTCCCCCTTTCCAGGTTGAGCGCCAGTATCACATTTGCCACGTCCCGCGGATCGATGGAGGCCTTGGAGACGTGGCCAATGTGTATGCCATTGTAATAAACTGCTGCCCCAACCTGAAGCCCGTAAACGGAATAATCCTTGAAACGGATGTAATAGGTATCCTTTTTTTGCATCAGCCGGTTCCCGACCACCAGGCTGAAGAACAACACCAGGAGGACAATGCCGGAAACAACAAAAATTCCCAGCCTGATATTTGCCGCTTTGGAAACCACATAACCTCCCTGTTCAGGATCTAAAGGCTATCTCGCCGGTCAGAAGTTTGCTTTTCACGTGCACGGGGTGCTCCGCGATGAGGCTGACAGCCCCTTCGCAGATGACATCCTCGCCGAAACTGACATCGCCCGATATCTTGAGGGAAGTGCAGTTCATCAGGGAGGGAACGCCTTCTTTGAACCGCGCCTGGAGCTCTTCGAAGTTTCCGTAATACCTTTTATCAAGCTCGATGGTGGGGATGGATTGCACGCCCCGGCGCAGTACCACCTGGTATTGGTCGTTAAGGTCATAGAGATCGGACCAAAGTGCCAGCAGGTCGTTGTTTTTCTTTACCGGGGCGAATCGCGAACGCGGGACGACCAAAGCCCGGGCGCTGTTGAAAACGCTGATGGCCGCCCCCATTGCCGTTTCCAGCTGATAGACGGGGGTTCCGTCCACGACCTTGGGATTTATGATCAGCGGCAGAAGCATGACCCCGTCCCCCGTGATCAGGTTCCATTGCAATGCCTTGAGATCGATCCAGAGATTGTTGGTATTGAAATACCGGTAAAGCTCTATGTTCTGAAACTCCTCGATTTCTTCCGGGGGGCACTGGGCTATCTCGCGTAAAAGCAGATGGCCGCCCATATCCTCGCTGAGATGTCCGCCTTTTTTATCCATCTCGGTGCGATTGCAGACCTCCATCAAAAAATGGATGCCGTTATCCTCCATATAAGCCGGGATGCAGGTGTCCACAGTGGCTCCGAGATTATCAGAGTTGGACACGAAGGCATAGCGGTAGCCCGCGTCTATCATCTGGTCCAGTATCCCGGTGGAACCAAGGGCGGTGTAAATATCCCCGTGCCCCGGCGGATTCCACATTTTCTGTTTGTCCTCATTTTCATAGGGCTTGAGGTTGTCCTGCCTGACGCGGGGGAATTTGTTCTGCAATAACGAGATGGGCAGTTTCTGGTTGTCCAGGTCCGGGTATTTCTTCAGGTAATCGAGTGTGTCCGCGTTCGTGTTATAGCTGTTCATGAACATCAGGAGCACCTCATAGCCTGAGCCGGCGCGGAGTGCCAGGACCTGGCGGGTGATGATGTCCAGGAAATTCATGTTTCCCTTCACGGGCAGCAAACTCTTCGCCTTGCTGAGTCCCATGCTCGTTCCCAGCCCGCCGTTGAGCTTTATCACGGCGATCTTTTTCAGGATGTTCTGCCTGCGATGGCCGGTGATGGCCTGGTAATCGATAAGGTTCTCTTCGGAAGGCGCTCTGATCTCGGAACGGGTTATGGTCCCCTTTTCGCCCCTGGAAAGTTTTTTGTAATATGCGCAGAATGTGTCAATAACGCAGTCCGGGATCGATTCGGCCTTCATCAGCTTGATAAATCGGTTCAGCATCAGGTTTCCTCATCTTGTCTGTTTTTCAGTTTTTCTGCCACCAGATCGTCTATGGCACCCTCAGCCACGGGGCTGGGGACGGTTATGTGCCCTTCGGCGCGATGGGCTTCGTTCCAGATCTGCGCGGTCTGGATGGCGTTCGGGTTGCGTGCCCAGCAACGGCGTCCGACTCCTCCCATAACATCCCAGGAGAGTCCGGACCTGATGATCTGGTCCGTGGCTTCGCTTCCATCGAGCACGATCCCGTTACCGCCGTTGATCGCGCGCCCAACCCCCACGCCACCACCGTTGGAAAGCACCACGAGCGTCATTCCGCGGGCGATGTTTCCCCCGAAGCAATGCGTGGCCATTTCCGCCATAACGTTGCTTCCGTCCTGGATATTGGCGGTTTCGCGGAAGGGCGAATCCGTGCCGGACGTGTCGTGATGATCGCGTCCCAGCATGACGGGGCCGATCCTGCCCTCGCGCACCATCTGGTTGAACCTCAGGGCGATGCGCACCCTTCCCTCCTCATCCGTGTAGAGGATGCGCGCCTTGGTGCCCACCACCAGCTTGTTTTCCCCGGCTTCGGAGATCCAGTGGTGGTTGTCCCGGTCCATGGAGTTCCTCTGGGGATCGATGAGTTCCTTCGCGGCGAGGTCGGTTTTTTGCAGATCCTCCTCCTTTCCGCTCAGGCAAACCCAACGGAAGGGGCCATAGCCGAGATCAAAGCAGAGCGGGCCCATGATATCCTCCACGTAGGAGGGGAAGATGAAACCTTCGCTGGTGTCCCTGCCGTTGCGTGCGATGGAGGTTTCTCCGGCCTCAAAGACGGAGGCCATGAAACTGTTGCCATAATCCCAGAACCGGGCCCCCCGTTCGCAGAGGCGGGAAATGACCTTGAAATGGCGCTTCAGAGATTCATCCACGTGTTTTCTGAATTCACGCGGATCCTGGGAAAGCAGGCGCCTGCCCTCTTCAAAACTCAATCCTGCCGGGGTGTATCCGCCTTCATAGACGGCGTGGCATGAGGTCTGGTCGGAGAGCAGTTCCGCCTTGATGTTATGTTTGTCCACATATTCAAGCAGATCCACAATGTTTCCGAAATATGCGATGGAGATGGGATTTCCGCTCAGCCTGAATTCATCCACCCAGCGGAATATCTCTTCCAGATCATCGGAGGTCCTGCCCACCCATCCCTGTTTTTTTCGGGTCTCGATGCGGCTGGGATCAACCTCGGCGATCACACCGATCCCGCCGGCAATTTCTATCGCCCTGGCCTGCGCGCCGCTCATGCCACCCAAACCAGATGAGATGTATAGCACACCGCTCAGATCCTGGTCCGCGGGTATTCCCAGGTATTGGCGCCCGGCGTTGAGCAGGGTGATGTATGTTCCGTGCACAATGCCCTGGGGTCCGATGTACATCCAGCCTCCGGCGGTCATCTGGCCGTAATTTGCCACTCCCAGGGCAGTGAGGCGCTTGAAATTCACGGGATTGTCCCAGTTTCCGATCACCAGTCCGTTAGTGGAGATCACTCTTGGCGCTTCAGGTCGGGAGGGGAAAAGCCCGAGGGGGTGCCCGCTTTGCACCACGAGGGTCTGATTTTCGGTCATCACCTCAAGGTATTTTTTGATCAGGCGGTATTGCATCCAGTTCTGGCAGACCTGGCCTGTCTCGCCGTAGGTCACAAGTTCATAGGGATACAGGGCGATCTCAAAATCCAGGTTGTTGTCGATCATCACCTGCATGGCGCGGGCCTGGGTTATCCCCTTATATTCGTCGATCGGCCTGCCCCAGATCATGCCCCGGGGGCGGTAGCGATAGCCGTAGATCCTGCCCCTGGTCAGAAGTTCGTCCAAAAATTCCGGCGCCAGTCGATCATGCAATTC
>CAYRVG010000042.1:0-6261 GCA_964427765.1 uncultured Candidatus Cloacimonadota bacterium | reverse complement strand
AAGGAATGGCAGAACCTGTGTACTTCCTCATCCGAACGGCCGCGGGGATTGAAATCCGAACCGCCCTTGCCGCCGCCCATGGGCAGGGTCGTGAGGCTGTTCTTGAATATCTGCTCGAAGCCGAGGAATTTGAGTATGCCCAGGTTCACGCTGGGGTGGAAACGCAGGCCGCCTTTGTAGGGGCCGATGGCGCTGTTGAATTCAACCCGGAAACCGCGGTTGACCATGACCTCCCCGTCATCCGTGTGCCAGGGGACGCGGAAAATGATCGTGCGCTCGGGTTCCACTATCCGGTCCAGGATCTTCGCTTTTTTGTACTGCGGATTGGAATTGTAAACATCCCAAATGGTTTCGACAACTTCGGTTACAGCCTGGATAAATTCCGGCTGGTCTGCATTTTTGGCTGAGACTTGATGCAGAAATTCATGTTTTGTCATGAAACATACCTCCAGTATGTATTTTATTAGGTCTATTGCTAGAATATATTTGAGCTCATTGAACTATGAAAAAAACCATCAAACCGTGATTTTATACTTTTTCCAATGATTAATCTGATAAAAGATCACTTTATTATGACCGCATTCTTTCCGTCAAACAGAAATTTCATCTTGCGCGGGGTTTTTTTCACGACGAAGAATTCGCCCCGGCCGACGGTCTCCAGATCTTCCAGCCAATCCCAATCCAGCCAGTCCGTCGCGGCCTTTTCCCAAACCGTCATGTATCCAACGTTCATGGAAAAGAGGTTGTGGAAGAAATGGGAGCCGTGTGACGCTTCGATGGACATGTTCGGCAAAACGACCTCGACAATGATCTGGGCGTTGCAGATCTGGCTCCAATTCACGGGAATGCCCAGGAAGCGGTCGCTCGAGCCCCAGCGACCTGGTCCGATGAGGACATATCTGGTGTTCGATTCCCGCATCTTCTGGTTCAGGTCGTCCAGATCCTTGGCCATGGCCTCGGTTTTGACAATGTCGAAACGTTCCGGCGGTATGTAAATGATCGTGTCCAGCTCTTCGTTGTTGCCGCTTCCCAGGGCATAGGAGGAAAAGACGATCAGTTCATCCTTCTTCTGAGCGTATTTATCCAGGGGTTGGGAATATTGCTGGACGCTTACCGCGATGGGGCGGATCTGCAGCAGATAAAACACTGCCAGTCCGGTTTGATCATTCACGTCAAAGGCAAATTCCATTTCTATCTCGCATCCCAAAACCTCCCTGCCGAGCAAAAGCATGTCGTGTATTATCGGCGCAAGCGGATATTCGTTATAATGCAATAATCTGCGGTATGTGATCACCTTTGGCCCCTGAATGTGTTTGCCTTCCTTAAATTCATTGTTTTCATAATCCCAAACTGATGCCAGCAGGCTCAAATTTGATTCGCACAGTTTCTGGTTTATCCGCAGCCTGGAGAGGGATGCCTTTTCGCCCGAGCTGAGGTCAAATTCCGTTTGGGAAGGTTTGAGCGTGTACAGGTGCCTTTGGGCCGCCTCGACTATATCCGTGGGTTTGAACATATCCTTGTTTGGAAACCGGGGACAGAAGGCAAATGTGCGTTCCCGTTCCACAGCGGTTCTGCCCAGCCCTGTGGAGAGGGTCACCACGCCGTCCTCATGAGCCATGTTGGTGCCAGGATAGAAGTTATGGGATTGCGCCACGCCCGAGACCAGGGGATAAAAATATTCCCCGTGCGAGGAGCCGGCAACCTTTTGGATGATGATGGCCATCTTTTCCTCACGGCAGGGGATGTGCAGCTTTTCCCTGTAAACTCGCGCGGATTTGAGAAACATCGAGGAATAGACGAGTTTCACCGCCTGGATCAGCTGTTGCAGGCGCTGACCCGGATCGGGATGGCTGTTGGGGATCAGGTAGGTGCGGAACACTCCGGCGAAGGGATTGGCGATCGAATCCTCCAGGATGGACGAAGAACGCACGGCAAGGGGGAAGGAGCCCTGGTCAATGATCTGTTCCAGCACGGGAACCACGGAAGGCGGAAGGCCGGAGGCCAGGAAAAGCCGGTCTATTTCCTCGTCGGTGAGTGTGTCCTCGTCATCGGTGAGGACGTCGAGGTCTGGATTCAGGGCGAGAAACTCATCAAATATCCCGGTGGCCAGGACGGCAGCCACAGGCACTCTGATCTGTACCTCCGGATATTTTTCGAAAATATTGCTGTAACGGTTCAGCACAACATTCAAGAAGGCCAGCCCGCGTCCCTTGCCGCCGATCGAATCATTGCCCACCTTGTAGATCAGGTTGAGGTTAAAATCACTTTCCTCATTCCATTCCTGGATCTTTTCCCGCCGACGGTAGGAGATCAGGGATTCAAAGGCCTCGGCCAGGCGGTCCCGCAATACGTGCACCTCATCGATATCCCTGAACTTGTCAATATACCTGGCGAGGGCGAGCTCCGCGTGGGTGCGCAGCCAGTTGTATATGTGTCCGTTCTGATAGTGGTAGAGGAGGCTTTCGTCCGGCACATTGCGCAACTGGTGGTCCAGCCCGATGATTGATTCGGCTTCAGCGACAACGCTCTGGTCCGGCATCCGGAAAACGAACTTGCCGAAACCGATCTCGTTCTCCAGCCAGCGCCTCAGCCGGTTCTTCAAGCCGGGCAGATCCTTGTAAAGAAATTCTCCCTCGTTGCTGGTCACGATGTCGTGATACGCCGGGTTGAAGCTCTGCAGCAGGAAGGGCAGGCTGGGATTTTGCTCCCTCACGCGCTTGAGGAGGTTGAGCCCCCCGTCCCGGTAGGAGGAGCCCATGTAGTTGTAATTTATGTTGCTGATGATGCCGATGATCTTGTCCGCGTACTTTTCATAAAAAGCCACCGCGCTCTCATAATCGTGCAGGAGCATGATCCGGGGGCGCGCCTTGATATAGAGGGTTTTATTCACATCCTGGTGTTCCCTGAGGATCACGGCCTGGTTCAGATACATCACCTGCTCCTGCAGCAGTGGCAACAGCTGCGAATAATAGGGGATGAAGGTTTCGACCACGAGTATGATCGGAACCGGCAGGAGCTGGACGTCGTGCTCAATATTGCTGAGCAATTCCCATTGCTTGATGATCGCGAGAAGGAGCTTGGAATCACCGTTCCAATAAAAGAAATCTCTCACGTTGCCGAGCTTGTCCAGATGGTTCTCGACGAACATCAGGTCTTGGGGCGCGCCCATGAGCAGGAAGATGGGGATCTCCGGTTTCAGCCTGGTGATAGAATCCACGAGTTCCAGGGCGATGGAACGCATCGAGGCCAGGTAAATGATGATGATGTCGATGGATTCCAGTTCCAGCAGGTTCATCGTGCTTTCCAGCGATGAGGCGTGATAGATGGCAGGCTGCGTGGAAAGGTTCAGCAGATGGAAATCTTCCAGCACTTGCTCCGCCAGAAATCCGTCCACCTCAAACACGAAGGAATCGTATAGCGAGGCGATCATCAGAATGTGCTGGACGCGTTTCGGCGTCATCTGGTCCAGCTGCTCGAGCTCTATCGACCAGTAATTCGATGTGATCATCTGTCTTTCCCGTCTAATCTGCTTGGCGTTGTTTTTGCTCTGTGGATCATGAATCCGGGTTATTTATGGATCACCGCTATGCCTGTCTTGCCGTCCATACGCACGATCAGGGGATGGTCGAATTGCACGTGCACGAAATAATCCCCCCTTTCCGATTCCGGCTGCTGGAGCAGCCAGTCGTAATCCACGAAATCCGTGCTGGAAACAAAGGGGATGGTGAAGTAGCCCACGTTCATGGCCACGAGGTTGTGGAAGAAATGGGTTCCCTGGGAGGCCTCCACGATGAAATCCCGCAGCCCGGTCTCGAGGATGACCTTGGCGCGGTTGATCTGGGGCCAGCGCACCGGTATGCCCAAAAATCTATCCCGTGAACCCCAGCGTCCCGGGCCGATGAGAATATACCTCCTTCCCTGTTTGGCCATCATTTCGTTGAAACGCTCGATCTCCTGCTGCATTTCCCAGGTCCTGGTCTTGTCAAATTTCCTGGGATCGAGATAGATTATATCGGTTAGATCCTTTATCACCCCATTGCCCATGCCGTGTTCCGTATACATCAGCAGTTCGCTCTTTCCCAGGGACTCGGTGTCGATCCTGTAGGCGTCCGTATTGACGGACAGGGGGCGAACCTGAAGGATGTAAAAGGTCGGCTTGAACTCAAGTTCGTGATTGTAATCAAGATTCACCGCGAATTCGATCTCCACCGGGATACCGAGAGCGACCTCGCCGATTTCCAGAAGTTCCTCGACTATCTTGGCCAGGGGGAAATAATTGTATTTCAAAATTCCGGAAAATGTCAGGACCTTCATGCCCCGTTCCTCGAGGTTATCGGTCAGGCGGTTGTTCTCATAATCCCAGACGGAGGTCAGGTAGCGCAGGACACCGTGTTTCTCGGCCTCCTTGATGCTGAGTTGGGCCAGGGTGCTTTCCTCTCCCTGGGTGAGGTCAAAATCGTTCCTGGACATATCCAGGGCGTAAAATTCCTTTTGGGCCGTGCGCACCATCTCCATCTGGGGCAGCATCTCGGTTTCCGGGTAGCGGGGGCAGAACCTGAAGTTCAGCTTTCCCTCCACGACGGATTTTCCCAGGCCGAGGGCGATGTTGGCGATCCCGTCGGTATGCTGCATATAGCTGGTGGGATAGAAGTTGTAGGATTGCGCCACCCCTGAGATATGGGGATAGTAATATCTGTCGGATTGCAGGGTGCCCACCGTTTCCTGGATGATGACGGCCATCTTTTCCTCTTCGACCTTGAAATTGAGGGCTTCCAGGAAGTTGCGCGCGTCTGCCATATACACGCTGGCAAAGACGAGCTTGATCGCGTCCATTAGCTGCCTGAGCCGCAACATCTTGTCCGGATGGTTGTTCGGCAGCATGAAAGTGCGGTAAACCCCGGCCAATGGCTGGGCCTGGGAATCCTCCAGCAAACTTGATGAGCGCACGGCGATCGGGTAGTTCACTCCATCCAGATATATTTCCAGGCGTTTGACGAGCTGGTCGGACAATTTGCCCTCGATGAACATCCGGTCTATCTCTTCGTCGCTCTTATCCTGAATGCGCTCCGCGATATTGTATTTTTCCACGAAGCCGTCGAATTCGTTCGTGCCGATGATGGCCGTGCTGGGGAGGGAAATATTGATGTCCTCGAATTTCTTTTCATAGTCCATGGTGCAGAGCAGGGCGTTGAGAAAAGCCAAACCTCGCCCCTTGCCGCCCAGGGAGCCCTCGGTCAGCCGGATTATCTGGTTCATCTCGGTCAGGGAGACCGCGTCGAAATTGATGATCTTGCCGCGGTTCTTGTCGATGCGCACGGTGCGGAAGGTGTGGTGGAGGAACTGGCGCAGTTCGTCCTTGCTGGAGAAATCCTCGACCTTCATCGGCCGGATGCGCTTGGCGATCTGCACCTCCCCGTGGGCGATCAGCCAGTTTGAGAAATGGTTGAATCTGCTATGGAAGACCACTGATTCCTCGGGGATTTGCAGGATCTTCTCCTCAAATTCGGCGATGTTTGTGGCCTCGTCTATCACTTCACCCTTGGCGTTGCGGAAGATAAAATTGCCAAAACCCAGGTTGTAGACCATGAAATTGCGCAGGTTCGCAAAGAGGTTCTTGGAATTCTTGTTCAGGAAATGGACGTCAAGTTCCTCCGCTTTGGCCTTGTTTTCCATCTCGGAGGATTGCAGGATGATCGGCAGGTCGGTGTGTGACCTCTTGATGTGCTGGATCAGGCTTATCCCGGCGCGCGGGTCTTCCTCGCCGTTGTGTTTGAAACGCACGTCGGAGATCAGGCACAACAGGTAATCCTTGTATTTCTCATAAGCGCTGAGGGCTTCTTCATAGGTGTGGGCCATGATCACCTTGGGACGGATGCGCATCCTGAGGCGCTTGTTTATGTCGCTCACCTCTTCTTCGATGAGTTTTTGGGTCTGGCGCATAATCACATTGTAGAGCGAAGGCAGGAACATGGAATAAAAATGAACGGAGTCCTCCACCAGAATGATCACGCGGACCAGGCCGTGGGCGGTGTCATAATCGACGTTGAGGCGGTCCTCGATGCTCTTCACCATGGCCAGGAAGAGTTTGGTGTCGCCGTTCCAGAGGAAGACGTCGTCGATGTATTGCTGGTCTTCGGGATGGTTTTCCCAGATCAGGTAGTCCGAGGCCACGTTCAGCAGCAGTAGCACCGGCAGGTTCGGGTGCTTGCTTTTGATCTCGCGGCCGAGCTGGAAGGGGCCGGTCTCGCCGATGCGCATCAT
>CAYRVG010000041.1:0-2138 GCA_964427765.1 uncultured Candidatus Cloacimonadota bacterium | reverse complement strand
CTTTGCCTGTTCGATCAGGGCATTTATGATCTTGGGATGGCAGTGTCCCTGATTGACAGCTGAATATGCGGAAAGGAAATCATAGTATCTTCTTCCCTCAGGATCCCACAAGAATACTCCTTCTCCCTTGGCCAGTACGACCGGCAGGGGATGGTAGTTGTGAGCTCCGTATTTTTCTTCAAGCTCCATGGCTTCTTTGGAGCTGATGTTTCCGTATTTTAGTTCATCGGACATATTATCCTCCCAATATTGATTTATTGATCTGTTTTTAAGACAAAACTATAAATCAACTCAGGTGTCAAGGACATTCTTTTTGCAACCAGGGCGTCAACCTCCTTTTGATGTAGGTTTGGCGTGGAATAAAAATTGGTGGGGCAGAAAACTGTTTGACAACATCACAGCCTCCGGCGCATAAGGGAAAAAAGAAATTGGGAGTGAGAATATGCAATACCGCAGCATGCCAAGATCGCGGGACAAACTTTCCATATTGGGATTGGGACTCATGCGTCTGCCGGCCAGCTCCGGCAACAAACCCGATGAGGGAAAAAGTCTGGAAATGATGCATTACGCCTTGGAAAAGGGGATCAACTATTTCGACACCGCCTGGGGATACCACGAAGGGCACAGTGAGCCCCTTTTGGGTAGATTTGTGGATCAGGTTGACCGCGATAAGATGTACATAGCCACAAAACTTCCCTGCTGGCTGGTAAAAAAAGAATCTGACATCAGGGATTTTCTGGAAAAGCAATTGTACAGGCTGCAGACAGACCACATAGATTATTACCTCCTGCATTCTTTGAATAAGCACACCTGGAAGGAAATGCGGCGCTTGAAAGTGCTGGATGTTTTGGACAAAGCTCGCGCTGATGGCAAGATCAGGCACATAGGTTTCTCCTTTCACGATAAATACGAGATATTCAAGAGGATACTGGATCATTACGATTGGGATTTTTGCCAATTCATGCTCAACTATTTGGACACGCGTTACCAAGCTGGCATGACGGGCTACAAGAACGCCCTGGCCAAAGGTTTGGGAATAATCTCCATGGAACCCCTGCGGGGTGGGAAACTCGTGCAGATAATCCCTCCCAGCGTCAAGTCCCTCTGGGAAAAAAGCGAATATGAATGGACACCTGTTCATCGGGCCCTGAACTGGGTCTGGAACCTGAAGGGATGTACCGTCCTGCTTTCCGGTATGAGCAATATGGATCAGCTCAAGGAAAATATAGAACTGGCCGGGAAAGCAAAGCCTGGGATGCTTAGCGAAAGGGAGTTAAAGCTATATAATCAGGTCCGGCTTGAATATCTGAGGCGCATTCCCATCCCCTGCAGCGAATGCCGCTATTGCCTGCCCTGCCCCCAAAAAGTGGCGATCCCGGGTGTGTTTGGACACTACAATGAAGCGATCATGTTCGAAAACCGCGAGCGCCATTTGCAGGAATACAAGGCCTGGATCCCGGAAGAATCACGGGCGGACAAATGCGTTGATTGCGGCGAATGTCTGAGTAAATGCCCCCAACATATCGACATCCCCAAAAGAATGAAGGAAGTGGCCCAATACTTTTCTGAAGAATAAGATTACTCGCTGCCCCGAACTGGAAATATTAATTTCCCCTCATCCCTGAAAGGCCCACAACGCGGCCACTACCCACCGAGTAACCGCTCGTAGAGCGTTTGGTTAGCGCGAAGTCAGGCGGTAATTAGGCAGTCAGGGAAAGGCAGTGACTTATTTAACTGGTATCATTTACGCCCGATCGAATAATAAATGAATCCCGCTTCCTTCATGTGCTGGGGGTCAAACTGGTTCCGGCCGTCAAATACCACCGGCTGTCTCAGATTTTCCTTCATCTTCCCAAAATCCGGGAAGCGGAACTGATGCCACTCTGTGATCAACATCATTGCGTCCGCGTCTTCCAGAACTGTGTATTCATCCTGCCCAAAACTCAGGCCTTTCCTTTCGCCAAAGACCCTCACGGCTTCAGGCATGGCCACGGGGTCATACGCCCGGACCTGCGCCCCTGCTTCCAGCAGGGCATTGATGATAACAACGGAGGGCGCTTCGCGCATATCGTCTGTCTGGGGTTTGAAAGCCAGGCCCCAGACGGCAAAAATGATATTCTCCAACTTATTGCCAAAGT
>CAYRVG010000040.1:0-2846 GCA_964427765.1 uncultured Candidatus Cloacimonadota bacterium | reverse complement strand
TCTCCTTTAGGAAATTTAAATCTTCTAAGATAACTTTCTGGTTCTCCTGTTGAAGGATTTACCATTCTGCCTTGAATAAAAATATAATCCTGCAAATTTGAAACCCTGTGCTCTAATCTTTGATTAAATTCTCCTGAGGCATCAACATTAATCTCTCCAAGCAAAGTAAAAAACTCATGAGTCATTTGATTGTTGTATTGTCCATGCCAGTCATAAACTTTGATAATTCCTTGATTTCTAGAATGCATTTCTGTATCTTCTAAAAAACCATGAACTCTAAGCAAATCAAAAATTGTTCCAGTTATTGTTGAGGTGTTTATTCCCCCGGTTTGACTACCAAATTCTGTTTCAACTTGATAATTTTCATTTTGAGAAATATCTTGTATAGAATGAACTGTTATATTATATCCGTCTACATTTACCTGGATTTCTCCGTCAATAGACTCTGCATTTCTTAATAAAACAGGGTTATCTTCTGGATTTTTATCAGAAAGCCTATCTTCAAGATTAAGAATTGTTTGGTGGCCTTCATCTATCTGCGTAGGTAAACCAGAATTGTTTTGTTCAGGCAAATAATTTGGAATTTCAAGATTGATCGTATCCGAGTTGTCCCGGCTGCGCCGCGGCGAAATGATGCTCCGGAGTTTTTTGCCCAAGCGGGTCAGGATGTTCTTGCTGGCAGGCTTTTCTTTGGATGCAGGTTCGTCCCAGCTCAGGGTGAACTGATAATTGCCTTTGATGATCTGGGAGTTTTCCTGGTAGGTGAAGAGCCTGGCATAATCCGGTGCGGTGATGGCAGTTTGAAAGACGGTGACGCCGTCCCGCCTGACCACAAGATCGGCTTCATCGAGGTTTTCCAGGGTGGCCTGATAGCTGATTTCGGTGAAATTCTGGAGTTCGGCTGTCTGGGAGACGGAAGGTTCAGGGACCGGGGAAACGATTACGTCCACGCTGGTCAGGTCCGTCAGATCGCCGCCGTCAACCACCGTGCCCCATACTGTGAAATCGCCGGCTTCGGCAAAGGTGAGGATGGTGTCAATGGGAGCCGGGCTGGAATTGTTGACATCCAGAAGCGGTATCTCCAGGTTGTAGCTAACGATATCATCGATCCCGTCCGGATCTTCGCCCCAAACCTGGATCCTGCAAGACAGGGGAACCTCGCCGCTGGCCGGATCCACCGATATGTACACCGTGGGGGGAAAGTTTTCCGGGGGTGTTTCTCCATAGGCATATACGGTGATGTTCTTGCCATCGCTTTCCCCGCCGGGTCCCGAGACCCCTCCCCAAGTATAATAGTTTCCCGGAGCAGCAAAAACCAGGATCGTGTCTATGGGCTCTGATCTGTCCAGGTCAATTTCCAAAGACGGGATCTGCAGTTTATAATTTGTAATATCGCCCTGCCCGTCCACCAAGAACCTGCATTGCAGGGGCGCCTGGCCCTGGCTGGGGGTCACCGTGTATGAAAGGACGGGGGGTTCGGGTTCGCTCTCGGTGGGGTTGATCAAATCACAGCTGGATGAGATCAGAAAGATAGCTGCTAAGGCAAGCCATACAAACGCTTTGGCAAAAACAAAAACTTTCGCTGACGCCCAGGATCCTCTGTTTGCCATGATTGCCGTGCTCCTTTTTGTAATGGTTGAACTATTTTATGAAAACCATATGCACTTGATTTCAATAAGTGTCAAGCATTTTATTGTTTTTTGATTGATTGCCCAGTGCGGGATCATGAGAGAATGTAATCGGGGGGCGGCATTGGGGTGGCATATTCCGCTTTGCCACAGAGCCCTGCGGGCTCTTCGAAAAAAAAGCGGACCCTGTCCGCTCTGCCAATTCTGAGATTGGCAGCCCAATAAAACTGCGTTGGGTCGGTCAAACCTGAATTAGGCTTTCCTATTTACGGCTTCCAGGATGAAGCTGGATATCAGGATTGTTTGATGTGATTTGCAAGATCCTTAAAGTCCTGTCGGAGTTTTTTCTCGACGCGGTCGTAACCGCTGCGGCTTTCCACAGGTATCGGATCACCATAGGCCACGCTCACCCGGGAGAAGGGCTTGGGGCAGCGAAAGCGGTCCCAGGAATTGAAGATCCATTCCCTATTTGCCTCGGCCACAACGGGGATGATGGGCACTTTGGCGAGGAGAGCGATATGGAAAAGGCCAGGCTGGATCGAGCCCACGGGACCTTTTGGACCGTCGGGTGTGATGGCCAGGCTATGCTCGCGCGCCAGTCGCACCATCTCTTTCAAAGCCTGGGAACCCTTGCGGGAGGTTGATCCTCGCACCGGCAAATAGCCCAGATGCTGAACTGGCCCGGCGATCAGCTGCCCGTCCTGGGAGGCGGAGATCATCACCACGATATTGCTGTCCATCCTGTGCAGACCGAGCAGCAGAAGGTCACGGTGCCAGAGGGCGTAAACGCAGGGCAGATCGTCCGGGGGCCTGTTGCGCACAGAATATTTCAGGGTGGCGTTGAGGGCCCTGAGCAGCCAGGCGCCCGCGTATTCCTCGATCTTCAGCAGCAGTTTATGCATCGATCCCAAGAATATCCTTTACAATGATCGGTATCTCCCGGCTGGGCTTTTTGTCCGAAAGAAGTGCCTTCAGGTGGACAAGTTCGGTTTTGATGGAGGTCATTTTGGCGGGGTCGTTGAGCATTTGCCGCACCGTTTTTTCTATATTGGATGGTGTCAGTTCGCTTTGGATCAATTCGGGAAGCAGGTCCTGATCCAGGATGATGTTGGGCAGGCCGATACGTTTGACGCGGATGAGCCTCCTGCCGATGCGATAGGAAATGGGGGAGGCTTTGTAGCAAATGACAAGCGGAGTGCCGATGAAAGCCGTCTCCAG
>CAYRVG010000039.1:0-2119 GCA_964427765.1 uncultured Candidatus Cloacimonadota bacterium | reverse complement strand
AGGGCGACCCACCATCCCCAGCGAGGCGAGACTTTGATCATGTCAGCAGCTTCTTGCATGGGCATTTTCATCTGGGCCATAAGGCCTGCTTTGATGAAGAGCATGGTAATGAAGCCAACGATCGCGGCTATTAAAGGTATCATATAGGAACCGACATTCATTATCAAAGCGGATATCAAACCAGCCACAGCAGCAAGCAGGGCGATCAGGGCCCAGCCGTTGACTTTCAGTTTGTCTTTTTCATCTGCTTCAGTCTGCATTTCCAGATCTTCCTCGGCTAATTCCTCCATATCTTCTTCTGAATAATGATCAGTAAAATCACTAAAGGAACTGGACATTCCGTCAACCATATCGTCAAATTTTTCGGTATTGACTTTTCCCCCGAATGCAAGTTTGAACCCGGATACGGAGGCCATGTCCTGATCCGCGCATTTAACAACCATAAAAGGTAAAAAGAAAGCGAGTATCACTATTGCGAAAAAGATACCTGATATTTTCACGATATCCTCCCTTGTTTTATTTAATTCAATATAATTTGCCTTAATGTATCATGTCAAGATAAAAATTCCTCAAAATCCTGAATGGCTTGGGAATCTGCGAAATCTGGAAGTTATTCTCAGGGCTGGAGATTCCCCCTTTTAAAGAGTTCCTGGCCGGTCTGAAGGCAGCTGGAGAGATAGAAATATCTTGACTTAACACCACTCTCTGGGAGGCTTTGCCGCATGAAGAAGATCATCCACATAGACATGGACGCCTATTTCGCGGCCATCGAGATCCGGGAGGATCCCTCCCTGAAGGGGAAATGCGTGATCGTCGGCGGTCCGCCGAACAGCCGGGGCGTGGTTTCCACCTGTTCCTACGAGGCGCGCAAATATGGCGTTCACAGCGGCATGAGCTCCCACCAGGCCTGGAAACTCTGCCCGCAAGGGGTCTTCGTGCGCAGCCATTTCCATCTTTATAAGGAAGTCTCGGAGCAGATCCGCGAAATTTTCCACACATACACGGATCTCGTGGAGCCAATGTCTCTGGATGAGGCCTATCTGGACGTCACCGAAAATAAGATCGCTGAGCCAGATCCGGTCAAGATCGCCAGGTGTATCAAAGGGGATATATTTGAAACCACCCGGCTGACCTGCTCCGCGGGGATCTCCTTCAATAAATTCCTGGCCAAGATCGCCTCCGAACTCGGTAAACCCGATGGGCTGAGCGTGATCACGCGGGAAAATATGCAGGAGATACTCTTCAACCTGCCGATAGAAAAATTTCACGGCATCGGCAAAGTCACCGCCGCCAGGATGAGAAAACTGGGCATTAAGGACGGCAGGGACCTTTTCAGGGCGGAACTATTGGATATGATCCGCCATTTTGGGAAGACCGGAGTCTATTTTTACCATGTGGTGCGCGGGATAGACCAGCGTGAAGTTGTCACGGAGCACGAGCCCAAATCCATGAGCTGCGAGAGCAACTTCAGCAAGGACCTGGGGGATATCGAAGAACTCCTGGAAGAACTTAACAAACTGGTGGAAAGGCTCGTCAGCAGGATGTCCTTCCGATCCATCCAGGGAAATAACATAGTGATCAAGATCAAATATGACAATTTTGAATACATAACCAGATCGCAACCCCTGCCGGAGCCGACCGCCGATAAGAACATCCTTTTCGAGCGGGCGCAAAAACTGCTGGTGGAAAACTGGAACGAGGGCAGGAAGATCCGGCTGCTCGGAGTGGGAGTGGGCAAACTGGATCTGAGAGGCCTGGAGCAGATCGAGCAACTGGAGATCCCCCTGAAGATCTGAATATCAAGGGGTCTGGGGAAAGGGGCATGGTCAGTTCCGGCGTTTTGGGGTGAAAAATCCCTTTTGCCAGAAATTGCTGCCGATAATGATGACCAGGCCGATCAGGGTCGCCGGATGGATGCTCTCCCGCAGTATGGCGGCAATAAAGACCAGCGATATGAAGGGTGTGAGGAAGATCAGGTTGGAGACCGCCGCCGTGTTCGAACTCTTGTCCAGGGCTTTCTGCCAGAGAATGAAAGTGAATCCCATTTCAAATATCCCCACATAGAGGCCGCCCAGGATCCCAAGTAACGCCACGCTTCCCGGAACGAACAATCCCCCGG
>CAYRVG010000038.1:0-2326 GCA_964427765.1 uncultured Candidatus Cloacimonadota bacterium | reverse complement strand
AGAATTTCCTGTGCAGAGGGGTCGCCTGCAGCCGGTAATCCGAAAGCAGGTTCCAGTAATCCCGCAGGTCCAGGACGAGGGGGACGCCGCTTTCGCGGGAGAGCTGACAGGCCCCGAGCGCGGAGGAGAAGGGGCCCAGGGAGACGCAGATGAAGTCGTAATCCGTCTCCGCCAGCGCTTTACGCCCCGCCTGGAGAAGGAAGGGCAGCCAGCCGATCTTGTTGTCGATGGGATACGCCCGCCGCACCAAAAGCTTCAGCTTTTCCGGAGTCTCCATGTAGAGGCGCGAGGCCTTCCCGCCTGTTTCCGCCTTGGTTTTTGGGGTCAGGGCCATGGGGTCCAGGGAGCGGGTGCGGATTATCCTTTCCTCCGCGCGTTCGGCGAGCAGTGATTCGTCCCAATAGACGTATTCGAGGCCCTTGACGGTGAGGACGTCGCAGGCGATGCCGGCCTGGGCGAGGTATTTCACGGTCTTGACGCTCCTCAGGGCGGCCGGGCCTCCCAGGGGCGGATAGAAATAGCTGATGTAAAGGATCCGCATCTCAGGTACCCGCCAGCTTTTGGACGAGATCCAGAAGGCGCGGCTCGACCGCCTCCCAGTTGTATCTTTCCTCGACGAGTTTCAACGCCCGGCGGCTCATGGCCTGATATTCGGGCTTTTTCATGCTCAATATCCCCGCCACGGCTTTGGCGACCGAATCCGACTGGTATTCAGCGCAAAGCCCGGCCCCGTTCTGCTCCACCAGTTCCCGCATGAGGGGCGTGTTGATCGAAACGACGGGCAATCCGGCGGCGAAATATTCCAGGACCTTGAGCGGGACGGCCTTGCGCATGCGGCGGTTATGGGGGTTGAAGAGCCAGAGGCCGATCCGGGCGCGCTTGAGCAGGAGGCCGATCTTTTCGGGGGGAAGCCAGCTCTGGTAATAGACGATCGCGTTGAGGTTGTGGCTGTTGATGTACGCATTGAACTGGTCCTCCAGTTCGCGGGAGAAGAATTTCCCCAGGATCAGGACGCTTATGGAGGGGAAATCACGCTTCAGCAGCCAGGCGCTTTTCAGGATCTTGAAGATCCCCCGGTCGGGCGTGATCCCGCCGATGTAGATGAGGTCGAAATCCATCTCGCAGAGGGTGCTGATGTCCGAAGGCGTTTCGCAGGAGTGATCCCAGACGTTGCGGACAGGATAGTTCGGGATCGTGACGGCGGCGTCCCTCTGCCAGGCGGGGACAAGCTGGTCCAGGATCGCGTCGGAGACCCCGATGGTGGCGTCCGCGTGGCGCTGCAGCCAGCGTTCGACGCCCAGATAGAGGCCTTTCATCAGCACTTTGAAGGGGGCGGGAAACCTCTCGGCAAAAGCGTCGGGATAGAATTCATGCACGTCGAAGACCAGGCGGGTGCCGTATTTTCGCTTCAGCGCCATGCCCGCGAGGATCGTCAGGGGTTCGACGCAGATGGCGATATCCGGGCGGATCTTCCTCGCCTTGCGGTAGATCCTGAACAGGGATCCCCACTTGGTGTCCGAACTGACGACGACCTGATAGGGGTTGGCGGCCCGGTTGCGCACGCCGCTCCGGCAGATCAGGTACACCTGGGCGATCCTGGCCAAACTGCGGGCTATTTTGTAATAGAGGCGCACGTCATCGGTCGGGTGCGCGTTTGACAGGACGCATATCTTCATTTGTAAATCCATATCCTGCAAGACCCTTCCGCCATCAATGCTTTGCTGTCAAGACATTTTTCCTTGCTCATCCGGCATTGCGTGGGATTTGTATTTTGTCTAACTTCACTCTGCAAATAATATCACCTTTTTTCTGGGTTTTTTGGCCCTTTGTAGGCGATAAGGATTGAATCCCGGATAATGTAATCCCACCGGATCGCAATTTATCTGGCGAAAACCCCAAGCCTGGAAGATAAGCACTTCGTTTATAAGGGCAAAAAAGGCCCGGGAATCACCCGGGCCATGGGTTATATCATGTTGCCTATTTCATCAGCATGATTTTCCGAGTGTTGGTTTTACCACCGGACTCCAATCTGATGAAATAGATGCCTGAGGATACTTTTCGGTTTGTCCCGTCCCTGCCATCCCAGACAATTTTATGATGGCCACGCTCGATTTCGGAGTTGATCAGGTTTTTTACTTTCTGGCCCCGGATGTTGTAAACATTCATTTTGGCCCAGGCCTTTTGGGGAATGCTGAATTCGATAGTCGTGGAAGGATTGAAGGGATTGGGGTAGTTACGGGATATGACCGGCACAGAAGGTACGGGAATGGCTTCAGGGTTCCCGTATCTCAGATTGCGCAACTGGTTCCAGTGCGTTTCATGATTT
>CAYRVG010000037.1:0-20369 GCA_964427765.1 uncultured Candidatus Cloacimonadota bacterium | reverse complement strand
GCCCCAGCGGCGGCGGAAAAAGAGTTCGAGGCAAAAAGCGAGGATGAACAGGGCCAGCACCCACCATTTGCGGTAGATGGGGATGTCCAGGCGCTGCTGAAGATCTTTGCCCTGGGCTGGAGGCGGGCTGAAATCCTGCAATGTGGAGGGATAGATGAGTTTTCCGCCGGTGTCCGAGGCCAGCCAGGATAGCAGGGGAAGGTTGTAATCCAGGTCGCGGTCTTCACCGGAAATATCCGCAACGTTGAACCGCCCGGAGCTTTTTTCGCCGCTCACTTTGTCCGAGATCTCGAAACTGTATTGCCCCGCATCATCCAGGCTCAGAGTGGCGGAATATTCGCCCTCGGACTGGGACATGAAATCCCGGAAGACCTCCTTTCCTTCGGAATCCATCACCTTGAGTTCCGGATTGAGGTCCAGGCGCAGGGCGCGGATGTCGTCCTGGGCTCTGAGGCGCAGGTTGATCTCCTCCCCGCGGAAATAGCTGGTGTTATAGATGGCATTATAACCGCTTTCGGCGGTGTTCGCGAGCCAGGTCACGCAATTGGCAAGGAGTTCCTTGTAGCCGCCGGATTCGCTTTGCAACTGCCATTTCCAGAGATTCAGAAATGCCATGGACAAAACTTTTCCCGCTTCCTGCCCAGTGATGGCTATGGCGGGGGAATTTTGGGGATTGTCGATCGTGGCCAAAACCTCCGCTGTTTTGGCTGCCGTAACGTAATAGTAGTCCAGAGGCGGGATCTCCTGGAGATCTGAGGCGGCAAAACTAAGCATGGGATAGGAGGCAGCGGCTGGGCTGAGATTGAGGAAACCCTGATAGGAAGAGGTGACATTGGATCTTTGCAGGGGGAGAATGCTGCCGAGTTCCGCAACCGGCAGACCCTGGTAGAGGATGCCTACGCCCTTGTTGTGGTTCCTGATGACATAATCCAATGTTTTGCCGGCCAGCTGCAAACTGCCGTTGTTTATCAGGAGGATTGCCGCGAGGTTCTGCTCTGGCAAACTTGCAACAGCATCCTCGCCGGACATTATGCTTTCGCCCCGCACCCGGAAATGGCTCACCTCCCAGCGGGGGTTCCCGGCAATGGTATCCACGCTGAATTTGTTATCCCAGGCCGGGGTATCGGAAAGAACCACAATGCTTTGCTTATCGCTCAGGACCTCGATCGCTCCCGGGTGTGTGTTGTTGTTTTGGGAGCGCTCATTGATCCCCGGCGCCGAGACTTCCACGCTGTAAGGATAGAAACCGGTTTGCGCAAAGCGATGGGTGAAATCCACGCTGGATGTGGCGCCATCCTTGAGCCGGACGTTCTGCTTGGCGACCACGGCTCCGCCCAGCAGGAGCTTGACTGTGGCCGGGCCGTTGTAGTTTTCAGAAGCTATCTCCGCGCGGATGATGGTTGGTTCGTTGCGGTAGGCCTGGCGGTTGGTGATGGTTTTTTTGACGGCGAGGTCGGATCTTTGCGGTCTGAGGGTATCCGCCAGCACATGGAAGGGGCAGCCGAGCTGCCTTACCTGGCTCAGAGATTCGTCCTTGAGCCAGCCGTCCGACACCAGCAGGATGCCCTTCACGCGGCTGAAATCATGCATTTTTGCCAGTTCTGTAAGTGCCGGGGAAAGAAGGGTGTTGGATGTCTCAGTTTCCAGTCCCGCGGCAAATTCATATTCATGAAGTTCATATCCCGCCGCGCTGAATTTGGCGGCAAGTTCTTTTCCGTATGGCTTGAGAAATTCGCTTTTGGGTAGGTCTAGACTGGCGAGGTCCATGCTGGCGGAAACATCCTCAAGCAGGATGACCTGTTGTTTCTGGGTGATGTTTTTGATGTAATAGAGTATGGGGCTAACCAGCAGCAGAAGCAGGATAAACAGGCTGACGGAGCGCAGAAGGAAAAGCATCCAGCGCCGGCCGCGCGAAAGCTCCGGCTGGGTGCGGAAGTAGTAATAACCCGA
This sequence comes from uncultured Candidatus Cloacimonadota bacterium, assembly GCA_964427765.1. Taxonomy (GTDB): domain Bacteria; phylum Cloacimonadota; class Cloacimonadia; order Cloacimonadales; family Cloacimonadaceae; genus Syntrophosphaera. Next base: position 18,419 of record CAYRVG010000037.1, on the reverse strand, counting down.
TATCAGGAGCGATATCAGGGTGATGGCCACATATAACAGGATCAGATCCTCAGGTTGAAATATGTGGCCAGCGCCACTCCTTTGGAGCTCATTCCGGGCAGGATGGACTCGATCGATTGCAGCCCGAACCCGAATTCCACGGCCTTAATCTTCAAACCTATTCCGTAGGAAGCACGCCAGGGATAGATGTCGTTTCCGGTGGCGAAACCTATCTTTATCGGTAACACCTCGAGGGGCGTGAATTCCGCACCAAAAGAGAATCTTGGATCTTCGCTCACATAGGCGGAATTTCCAAAGCCTTTCACGAGGTCCGTGGAAAGAGAAACCCAGGGAAAGCGGTAAAGTGCGGCCAGACGCATTTCCATCGGCAACCTGGTGGTGTAGGATTCGATCTCGGTTTCCGTGTAATCCTCCGGAAAAATATCTGCAAGGTCTTCCTCATAATCCACCACATATATGCTGTCCGCATCGACTTCATAACTATACTCAGCGCATTCTATCTGCCAGTTTATGAAGCCCAGCACGTTATCCAGTGTGATCCCCGTGGAGAGGTTTTGCACGGGATCCCAGGCCACGCCGAGCAGGCTCTTAAAGCCGATTCCGCCCAGGCCTGTCCTCATCCTGATCTTCTGATTCAGGCTCATTCCCTCGGACAGGCTGGTGTGGAAGGCTCCCTCATACTCCTGGGTATGTATATCACCAGCTCCGGCTAGGATACTTCCGGATATGCCGAATCTTAGCGGAGCTATCGTATCCGACATAGGCACCCGGATATCACCCATGCCAAAGGTCAAATCCACATAGCTTTGCGCTTCGAGGTAGTTGTCATCTTTCTTGAATTCAAAGACAAGCGTGGAATCGACATTGGTGGAATCAACCATACCGTTTCCATAGAGCAGCAGTTCAAGATAATCTTCTGATATGGCGGATGTTGCGGCCAGATGAACCGAGCTGCTCAGTGCCATTTTGCCGATCGTGAACCCGAAAATACCGACATTGCTGGCTAAGTTAATGGCGATCTTTTCGTCAATGGCATCGAGGATCCTCTCCTTGTCTTTTTCCTCAAGATATTCCAGATTCACGAAATACTCATAGAAATCGAGGTCAAAGGAATTGTTCCCCAGCATAATGGCGGTATTCAGAGCAGGCAGGCTGATATTCCGGTCTTCCTTGTTCAGGAGGGCGGGATTCCAGTAATTGGCATCGCTTCCTTTGGCGCGCAACATGAAACTATCCGCAAATAGAAGTGATTTGGAGGTAAATGTCGTTGCCGGCAAAGCAATTACTGCAAGCAGCAAGATACTGATTATATACGATTTTTTCATTCTTCCACCTCGATTTCAATATTTGCGCTTAGCATTGCTTTGATCTGAATGTAATCCTCAGCTGATGCATGGATCGTGACCGGCCCATCGGTTGAATCCAAACTAAAGTTCAAGTGCAGGTAAACCAAAGGATTGGTAAAAATATCCAGTTCCTCATTGTTCAGGGATAGAAAAGTATGCTGCTGTCCTTCCGGCCCAATATTATCACCGGAGTATTCAGAGGAATACAACCTGAACTCCCGGCTGAAATCATAGCTACCGGGATCTGAAGTATCAATGTCCTCATTGGTGGAAACATAGATTCTGGCGCTTGCCCCGACAGGTATGCGGTTGACGACCTCCAGGGCGAGACGGGCCTCATGGAGGATATCCTCGATCGTTGATTGGTTGTCTGAAGAGATCTCAACTTCAACCGGTTCGTTGATCTCAAAGACATGGTCATCAAGGATGAACTGGAAGGGGGCATAAAACTGGTAATCGCAGGATAGAATGTCATATTCGTCGACGAACCCGGGGGTTCCATCGTGCCCGCCGTTGATCAAAAGGTAGCTGTTCATTATCTGCACTTCATCGGGCATGATCTGCAGAAGTTCGCTCACTCTGTTTATGAATTCAAATTCAGTGGTTACCGGTCCGTCCGGGTTTGCTGGTTGCACCGCAAAGAAATCTCCAGCATCATCAATTACTGGAACCACTCTTTCTTCTCCAGTACCATGATTGAGAGCGCGGATCTCACCGTGAAACTCTGCAGCAAAGCCTGTTTCGTTGACCACGGCTAACTGAACCTTGGCCTGTATCAATTGCACAGCCTGGTCCAGATCCAGGGGATAATCGATGTCAATTGTGGATATCGTTCCTTCCAAAGCGCGCTCGTAATCGTACAGATAGCCTTCGAACATATCGAAACCAAGCTGGTTGTTGATGCGAAAAGATATCTGCCCCAAATTGGTTCCTGGCGGTTGGGACGAACTTATCACCAGGTTTGCGCGCAGGGAATCCAGCACGGTATCCGAACCTTGGGAGCCGATCGTGGAACCAGCAAGGTTATAACCCTGCCAGCCTCCCGCGCCATCATAATTGATCACACAGGGATCCCCGGATGGTGTTGTAATATCCGGGATGGTGATTGTGATCACGGGATCCGACTGGTCGTCCACGTCAAAAGCGTAATTAAGCGTACCCTCTTCAAACTGGCCGTAGGAAAGAAAAACCGTTTCTGCCGGATCATGCAGCGGCATCTTGATTTCAAGATCCATTCCGGAAAAGAGGGGGATGGAATCCAATTCGATCTCTGGAGTGAAATTAACGTCACCAAAAGGCGGAGTCGCAGCGCTACCCCCGGCCGTCATAGTCAAAACGTTGTCCTCGTCGATGATGATATTCACGCTGTCGGCCAGCTCGGAGATCAGGTATCGCTCGCTCATTAGAGGTATGGAGAGATCCACATCCCAACCAGGAATTGAGGGTTCGGAGAGATCACAACCCGCAAGTAATAAAACCAGACAAACAGCCCCGCCCATAAGATATTTTTTCATTTACATCCTCACATGTAATAGACGTTTTCCCTTTCGGGGTTGATTTTTTATCATAAAAACAAGGACATTTGTATCTGTCAAGTAATTTTGCATTTTCCTTGTAAAAGTACCTATACTCTAAATTGATATTTGGCAATGGTTTTAACGATTATTTATGAAATATTGGCTTGAGTGAATGTAGTTAGCAGCTTTGTTTTACCGTCACTTAGCTACACTCAGGATCAACCTGGTTACAATCCGGCGCTCCTGCGAATCAACTCCTTCTTCACCAGTTCACCAAAAGCAGGATGCCAGGGTCCGGCAACCACGTCTTCCGATCTCAGGTTTGAAGGAACGCCCAGTTTGATTATCCGGATCCCGTTGGCTTCAGCCAAAGGAAAATAATCCGCGCATTGCGCCACAGCCTGCCGGAGAGTGAGGGGAGAATATTTCCCTTGGTGGAACATATCTTCCAATGGGGTTCCCTGGATCACGATGAGCGGGTAGAGGCGGAGGAGATGAGGCTTCACAGTTTTCAGGGCGGAACGGTTCAGGCGCAAACTGGCTTCGTTCCAACCCGGCAGGCCAGGCATCAATTGCACGCCAAGCTCAAAACCCTTCTGCTTCACCCTTTTGGCCGCGTCCATCGCCTCTTCGCCCGTGTAGCCGCGTCCCGTTCGCGATAGAACGTCGCTGCACCAGTCCTGGATGCCCAGTTCTATTGTATGTATACCGGCTTCCCGGCACCAGTCCAGGATATCGTCATCCACAAAAAGCGGATGGGTGGAGACGCGAAAGGAGGTCATCTCATCGCAAACCGATCGGGTTCTGCGCATCAGCTCTTCACGGAAATCCTCTTTCAGGGCGGTGAAACTGCCCCCATAAAAGGCCACCTGCTTTTCCCGCCCGGGGTTGCGGCGGATAAAACCGGCGATCTTTGCGACGGTTTCCCGCAGGTCGAAAGAAGATGCGCCGGTGACCTTGAACTGGTCGCAGTAAACGCAGCGGGATGGGCATCCAGCCATGGGCAGGAAAACCGGGTAAATCAAGTGTTTCCTTTTCATTTGCTAAATATCTGGGATAGGAGCAAAATGCCTGATGGGGATAGCATCATTAACTAAGATTGAAAGAAGTTTGTCTCAGGTATTAAAGCAGTGAATATTGGTGGCAGAATTATGTCAGATACCAAGTTTCTGGCAGGCAAGGCGGGCGGCCTCCTGCTGGGCGTTTTTTTTGGTGGAGCCTTTTCCGCTGCCCAGGATCTTGTTTCCGGCCCGCACTTCGACCATGAAGGTCTTGTTGTGCTCAGGTCCTTCTTCCGCCAGGGTTATGTAATGTGGGGGAGGCTGGCTGTGTGACTGCATGTGTTCCTGCAGGATACTTTTATAGTTCACGAGTTCATTGCGGGTGACGGTCTTTTCATAATCCACCAGAATGTGGTTTCTGATGAAACGGGTAGCGGCGGCGATCCCGCTGTCCAGATAGATGGCGCAGATAAGGGCTTCAATGGTGTCGCTGAGGATGGAGGGTTTTCTGGCGCCCCCGGAATTCAGTTCCTCGGGGCTGAGCAGAACATACTTTCCCAGATCCAGCACGTTTGCCCTGAGGTTCAGATAGGTTTCGGAAACTATCTTGGATTTCAGTTTGCTGAGCAATCCTTCCTGTGCGTCCGGGCGGGATGTGAAAAGTTCCTTTGCGACAATGAGGCCAAGTATGGAATCGCCCAGAAATTCCATGCGTTCAAAGGGGGAGGGTGTCTTGTGGTCGCCGTAGCAGCGGTGCAGATAGGATTTGTGGGTGAGGGCCGCACGGAGCAGGTTCAGGTCGTGGAAGCTGTAGCCGATCTTTTTTTGTAAGTGGCCCAGGCTTTTCTCCCATTTGGGGTATTGCTCGCTGATGCGCTTACCATTGAAATACTGGGCTATCTTTTTTATGATCCGTTTCAAATCTCACCTGGCAAGTCTGTTATCATCCATTCCTGCCAGCCCGCAAGAGTATTTTTCTCAGCCGTATCTTTTGATCACAATGGCGGAATTATGGCCACCAAAGCCGAGTGAATTGGAAAGGGCGTTTTCCACTTCAAGCTTCTGCTTTTGGTTGGGCACATAATCCAGGTCGCAATCGGGATCAGGATGCGTCTGGTTTATTGTGGGATGAAGGATGCCTGTCTCTATGGATTTGACGCATACGATGGCCTCGAGAGCGGCGGCGGCTCCCAGCATGTGACCGACCATGGATTTGGTGGAGTTTATCTTCAGGGCATGGGCGTGATGTCCAAAACATTTCTTGATGGAGATGGTCTCGCCTTTGTCGTTCAGGGGGGTAGAGGTGCCGTGGGCGTTGATATAATGGATGTTTCCTGGTTCCAGTCCGGCGTCCTGGATCGCCATGCGCATGGCTTCCGCGCTTCCTGAACCGTCTTCCAGGGGCGCGGTGATGTGGAAGGCGTCATCGGAGGCGCCGTATCCTGCCAGTTCGGCATAGATCTTCGCTCCGCGGGCTATGGCGTGTTCCAGTTCCTCCAAAATGAGGAAGGCGGCGCCTTCGCTCATCACAAAACCATCCCGCTCCGCGTCAAAGGGACGGGAGGCTTTTTGAGGTTCGTCGTTGCGTGTGGAGAGGGCGCGCATGGCGCAAAAACCGCCAATGGCCAGAGGTGTTACGGCGGCTTCGGTGCCGCCGCTGATGATGATGTCCGCGTCTCCATACTGAATTGAACGGAAGGCTGTCCCAATGGCATGGTTGGCACTGGCGCAGGCGCTCATAACATTAAAATTTATTCCCTTGAAGCCATTCTCAATGGCAATGTGGGCCGCGGCTATGTTACCGATCATCTTGGGTATGAAAAAAGGGCTGATGCGCCGCGGGCCTTTGGTGTGGTTTTTAACGCATTCCTCGTCAAAGGTGTAAATGCCGCCGATCCCGACCCCGGTTATCACGCCGATGCGTCTGCCGTCCTGGCCCTGTGGGGTGAGACCGGCATCCCGGACCGCCTCGCGGGCTGCGATCATGGAGTATTGGGTGTATATGTCCAGCTTACGGGTTTCCCTGGCTTCAAAATGATCTTCCGCCTTATAATCCTTTACCTGGCCCGCGATCTGCGAACTGAGTTCAGAAGTGTCAAAATTTGTGATTTGTGCAATGCCGGAAACCCCGTTTATCAGATTGTTCCAGGTTTCTCCAATATTATTCCCCACAGGTGTGATGGCACCCAAACCTGTGATAACCACTCTTTTCTTCATTTTATAACCTCACGGTTGATATTGCTGCCTTTGCAACTCCCGATCCAAAACTGGTTGGAAAGGGTATTGCACCTGTCCCTCCAACGGGGGACACATTCAAAAACACTAAAGGATGAACCAATCCTGATGGCGATCGCCATCAGGATTGGTTCGATTTGCTTTAAGCCAGCTTTTCCTTCAGGTAATCGATGGCTTGTCCGACAGTGCGGAGCTTGTCCTGATCTTCGTCAGGTATGCTGAGCGAGAACTCTTCTTCAAAAGCCATCACCAATTCCACTGTGTCCAGAGAATCGGCACGCAGGTCTTCGATGAAGTTTGCGGAGGGAACAATCTGGGATTCTTCCACCCCAAGTTTGTCCATCACGATCTGTTTCACTTTGGCTTCAATATCCATGTATTCCTCCTATGTTATTGAAGAGCTAGTTTTTTTATATTGAAGGGAGTTTCCCTTTCAACTCTGTTTAGTGCATGGTCAGACCGCCGTCCACGGCAATCGTCTGACCAGTGATATATGAACTTTCATCCGAGGCGAGGAACAGGCAGAGCTTGGCGACATCTGCAGGGGAGCCCATTTTCCCGAGGGGGATCGCCTTGGCATAGCCGGCCACAACATCTTCAGGAAGAGTGGCGGTCATCTCTGTCTCGATGAAACCGGGGGCAATCGCGTTTACCCGCACACCCCGTGAGCCATATTCCTTGGCGCAGCTTTTTGTGAAGGCGATCACACCGCCCTTGGAAGCCGCGTAATTGGCCTGACCGGCATTCCCCATGATGCCGATCACGCTGGCGATATTGATGATCGAGCCTTTTCTGGCTTTCATCATGTGTCTGAATACTTTTTGGGAACAGATGAAAGTTCCCTTGAGGTTGATATCGAGGACCAGATCCCATTCCTCCGCCTTCATGCGAAGCAGGAGGTTGTCACGCGTGATGCCGGCGTTGTTGACCAAGCAGTCGATTGTTCCGTGTTCTTTTACAACGGACGCGAAAACTTCCTCGATCTGGGCAGGATCTGTGACGTTCCCCACATATCCGGAGGCAGATAATCCCTTTTCCGTAATGGCACGCACGGCCTTGTCCACATCTTCCCTTCGCAGATCAATTATGATGGCGTGCGCTCCGGCGGCGGCAAAGCCTTGGGAGATCGCAAAACCGATGCCCCGGGCTGAACCCGTGACTATAACGGTCTGGCCTTGTAAGTTATGTGTCATATCTTCCTCATGAATCCTGTTCTGGTAAAAATCCTTATCACTTTAATTCGTCTATCAAAGCGTCAATATCTTTTAAAAAATCCAAATTTAGAATTCTCACATCTTTGTCAATAGACTTTATCATTCCACAAAGAACGTTGCGGGGTCCGAACTCGATAAATGTGTCCACCCCGTCTTCGATCATCCGGCGCACGCAATCCACCCAGAGTACCGGGGAAATGACCTGCTGGATGAGTTTTTCCCTGCTGGTGTCACCGGCTGTGTTTGGCAGGGCGTCAACATTGGATACCAAGGGGATTGAGGCATCCTTAAACTCCATATTCACCATCTCCTGAGCCAGCCAGTCCGCCGCATCCCGGATAAGTTCAGTGTGGAAGGGACCGCCAACCACAAGAGGGATGACGCGTTTTGCGCCCATGGATCTGGCAAGTTCGGAAGCCTTGGCAACGCCTTGCTGGGTGCCGGAGATTACGGTCTGCACCGGGGAGTTGAAATTCACCGCGCAAACCAATCCCGCGGATTCGGCTTCCCTGCAGGCTTCCAATACCTTCTCTGCCGAAAGGCCGATCACTGCTGCCATTCCAAAGGGGATCCAGGCGTTGGCCTTGATCATGAATTCGCCCCGCTTATGCACGAGGTGCATGGCATCTTTCCAATCCAGTGTTCCGTTGGCCACCAGAGCGCTGAATTCGCCCAGTGAGTGGCCGGCCACATAATCCGGGCGGAGGTCGGAGCAGCGCTCGAACGATTTGAGCGCGCAAATGCTGTGGAAGAGGATCGCCGGCTGGGTGAACCTCGTCTCTTTCAACCTGTCCTCAGGTCCCTCCACCATAACGGATTCAAGGTCTGTGGCGTGGGTTTGGTCAAATTCCCTGAGCACTGCGGCAAATTCCGGGATCTCTTCGATATAATCTTTGGCCATGCCCACATATTGCGCTCCCTGTCCCGGAAAAACAAAAGCTGTTTTCATTGCCAAAACCTTAGTATCTTGCCAGGATGCTGCCCCAGGTAAGCCCGGCCCCGAAAGAAGTGAGAACAATGATGTCCCCGCGGCGGACCTTCTTGTTGCGGATGGCTTCGTCCAGTGCAAGGGGCACGGTTGCTGATGAGGTATTGCCATATTTCTCGATGTTGACGATCACCTTGCTCATCGGGACCTTGAGCTTGGCCGCCAAGCCTTCGATGATGCGCAGGTTTGCCTGGTGGGGAATGATCCAATCCACATCTTTGGTTTCAAGTTTGTTGCGGTGCAGAAGTTCCTCAGTGGAAGCGAACATGGAACGGATGGCGCTTTTATAGATCTTGTTCCCTTCCATATAGACCGTGTGAAGGTTCTTATCCACGGTATCATGGCTGGCGGGCAATCTGGAGCCGCCGGCCGCCTGGTACAGGATTTCAGTCTGGCTGCCGTCGGCGTAGATGATGGAATCGATGATCCGCGAAATATCGCTCCTTTTCGCGCGAGACACAATCGTGGCGCCAGATCCGTCGCCAAAGAGGACACAGGTTCCGCGGTCCTTCCAGTTCGTAACTTTGGTGAGGATCTCCACCCCTATCACCAGAACGTTTTTCATCGTTCCATTTTCCACGAAGTTTTTTGCCACTTCCAGGGCATAGATGAATCCGGTGCAGCCCGCGGAGATGTCAAAGGCGGGGATGTTCTTGAGCCCGAGTTTTCTCTGGACGACACATGCCGTTGCCGGGAAGGGGTAATCCCCTGTCACCGTGGCAGTGATGATCATGTCTATGTCCTTGTATTTCACATTGGAGGCTTCGATGGCATTGACGGCAGCACGGTAGGCGATATCGCTGGCCGCCTCATCTTCGGAGGCGTAATGGCGTTCGAACATGCCGGTGCGGGTGCGGATCCATTCGTCGGAGGTTTCCACGACCTTTTCCAGATCGAAATTATTGACGATCTTCTTGGGCGCGTAACTTCCAAAAGCTGAGAATTTGGAATTGAATAAAGGCATTACTTTATCCTTTCAAAGTATTCTTTTGTATGCTGGACAAATCCGGTTTTGGCAGTCCGGGTGGCAAAACGCACGGCATTCTTTACCGAGGTGGAGTTACTGCTTCCATGGCAGACGATGCTCGTTCCGTTCAACCCCACAAGTAAAGCGCCCCCGAATTCTGTGTGGTCGAGTTTTCTTTTCAAATATTTATATACCGGATATGAGAGTATGGCTCCAAATTTGGCGATCCAGTCCTTGTTGAACTGCTCTTTGAGTATCTCAAAGATCGATATGATGGCACCTTCGAGGGTCTTCAGAACAACGTTGCCCACGAAGCCGTCGCAGACGATCACATCACAGATCCCCTTGAGCACGTCTTTGCCCTCGATATTGCCAATGAAATTCAGGTCGCTGGAATCAGACAGGAGACGGTGCGCCTCGCGGGACATGACGTTCCCCTTGGCGCTTTCCTCGCCGATGTTGAGGAGGGCCACTCTGGGTCTTTCGACCTTGTATATGTAAGTGGAATAAATGCTTCCCAGCTGAGCGAACTGCAACAGGTTTTGCGCCTCGCAATCAACGTTGGCTCCCATGTCCAAAAGGATCTCGGGATTCTTCATTGTGGGCAGAGTGACCGCGATGGCGGGGCGCGAAACGCCCCTGACCCTGCCATAGGCCATCAGGGATGCGGACATGAAAGCTCCCGAATTGCCGGCGCTCAAAGCGGCGTCAGCCTCTCCGGATCTGTGCAATTCAACTGCCTTTACCATTGAGGAATCCTTCTTCTTGCGTACGGCAACCGCGGCTGAATCATCCATTGTGATGCGTTCTGGGGCGTGAGAAATATGGATGCGGCTGGAATCGTAGAAATACTTGTCCAGTTCCTGCCGCAATATGGGTTCATCCCCCACAAGTATGATCTCGTCGCAGAGATCCTCTTTGATTGCCTGGATAGCGCCCTCAATCTCCGGAAACGGCGCTTTGTCGCTTCCGAAGGCATCTACGGCGATGCGCACATCACTCCTTGGCGGCTTTCACCTGCTTGCCGGAGTAGGTTCCGCAATTATCACAAACGTGATGTGGGCGCACCGGTTCCCCGCACTTGGAGCAGATGCTTACCGCCGGAGGGGTAAGGGCATCATGAGTTCTGCGTTTATCCCGGCGTGCCTTTGAGGTTTTCCTTTTTGGGACGGCCATTGGTTCTCCTTAAATTATAAATTGTTTTCAAGCTCTACGGTATTAACTGTTTGTCAACAAACAACTTATTTCAACAGAATCCAGCTTGGGACAGGTTTTCACGTAAAGCATCAATCTTAACGTGAACAAAACCCTCAGAGTTGCTTTTTTGTCAATCAAAATTGCTAACTGGCGGATTTGAAACTGGTTATGGCATATTTCCCGGGGTCCGGGAAGGCCTCGTCAGAGATGATATTCGCGAGTGCCTGAATTGCGGCTTTCTGTTCCGCATAGAGTTCTCAAGCTGAAATTTCCAAACATTTGTGAATTCCCTCTTTTCCTTGAAAGCCCCACAACTGCCTGACTTCGCGCTGAGAACCCGCCGAACCGGCGTTTACTCAGGCGGTGGTGGGTGAAAGATAGACGCGTCGAGAAAAGGGGCAATGTGTATTACATTACCCTATGTGGAATGTTCTTCAGTTAACCTCCGGTTCTATTTCATCAGCAGCAGCTTGAGGCAGAGGCTTTCGGCGCGTGTCCTCAGCCGGGCGAAATATACTCCGCTGGAGACCATCACCTCATTCTGGTCCTTTCCGTTCCATACGAAACTGTGATCGCCTTTATGTAAATTCTCTTCCCGGCATAATTCTTTGACTATCTGCCCCCTGAGATTGTAGATTGACAGGTTCGCAGGACCGTTTTCCGGAAGCGAAAAGGAAATAGTTGTGGAAGGATTGAACGGATTGGGGAAATTGCCCAGGCGCCCGTTATTTTGGCCAGGAATCTGGCTTTGTTCTGCGATCGCTGATGTGGATGGATTGAAGAGTGTGATCCCATATCCGCTTCTAGTCATCCATATGTTGTTCTGGGAGTCAATTTCTATACTATGCAAATACTCAGATGGCAGGGGGGAATTCTGGGGGGTGAAATATGTCCATTGGCTGCCGTCAAAGCAGACCAGGCCGGAATTAGTAGCTCCCCAGACGCGGCCTTCCTGGTCAATTTCAATATCCCCATAGCTGCGGAGGGGATGGTTGCCGTGGGCGGGATCCCAGGCCGCCCATTCGCCATCGGCATATCTGGCGAGTCCGGTGGACGTCCCGATCCAAAGGTTGCGCCGGGCATCGTATGCCAGACTTCTCACGTCATTATTGGGTAGTCCAGAGTTTTGGGTATTGTAAACTGTGGTTTCGCCAGAAACGTAGACAAGCCCGCAATCTGTTGCCATCCAAGGATTTCCAGCACCGTCGAAAACCATGTCCCGCACGTGATAGGGGAATATTGCCTGCTGAAACCAATCATCCTCAATCAGGCAATATACTCTGGTTTGGTTGTCAACATGCACCATGGACACCCAGGGTCGGTTGTAAGCGTCAAGTTTCAAGCAAACGAGCATGCCTTCGGGAAGAGTCGACTCGTCATGGATGAATCTTTGCCAGATCGTCCCATCAAAACTCACGACACAGGATGAACTGCTGGATTGATCCAGGAACCAGACCTTGGCGTCTGTGCCGCAGACAAGTTCACCCGGAGAGCCGGCCATGGGATGCTCTGTCGCGTCCCAGAAAAGCCATTCCTCACCGGCTTTTTTGCCTAGGGCGTAGTATTCCTGGGTCATGTCCTGGATGGTCATCCACAAATTATCCTGAGGACCCATCGCGAGGCTGCTCACAGAGTTTGAGGGCAGCGGACAGTTCGAACAATCGAACCCGGACCAGGTGGTCCCATCAAAAATTGCCATCCCTGTATTGGTGCCGAACCAGATTGTCCCCTGCGCGTCTTCGATCAAGGCGTATGCTGAGCTCAGGCCGGAGACTTCTGGATTGGGATCCAGCATTTCCCAGGAACCGGGCAGCCAACGTAGCAGGTAAGGCGCGGAATCCCATGTCGTATACGCCACAAGGAGTCTGCCGGAGGCGTCGATGCCGAGTTCTGTGATGTAGTGCAGGTTGTAGGGAGGGTAATTCAGACCGTGTGATTGCGCGCCCTGGGAATCGATGCTGTAAAGCGAACCGGTGGTAGAGCCTACCCATACTTTTTCGCCATCGTGAGCGATCCGGTACAAATCCTCCTGAGGAATTCCCAACTGAGCTGTGGATTGTGAGACCCAGGAAGAGCCGTCGTAATGTGATATCCCATACGTTCTTGAACTTGTGTTAAAATATGTAATCCAGGGTAGACCTTGGGCGTCCAGGGCCAAGTCCCTGATAACCCTCCCTCCAATGGGGCAGGAAGCTGAGGAATATGCGGTCCATTCGTTTCCTTCCAGGTGGTAAACATAGTCATAGTCCTGGTTATAATTGCTCAGCATCCAAAGTTCTTCGTCAGAAATGCAGAAGACCTCATGTATGCTGTTTGTGACCAGGCCGCTGTTCTGGGTGTCGTAATGCTGCCAGTCGTCCCCCTGGACCCGGTACAGCCCGCAGGGGCTTCCGATCAAGAGGATACCTGAGGGAGATACATCCAAAGCGCTGATCCAGTTGTCGCCCAAAGGGGAATTGGTTTTGTTGATGAATTGGCTGGAATGGTTCTGGAGGTCATGTCTAACCAGCCCGGAAGTGCTGCCGATCCAGACCGTGTTTCCAAAATTGGCCAGGGAGCGGATCTCCCCTCCATAAGAGAAATGTTGCCATTCGCCTGATTGCGAATTTAGGGCCATAGCGCCAAGCAGTAGCATCGCGCAAACGATGAACCTGATATAGGGCATTCCTACCTCGACCGCGTTATTTTTGAATACAGAAAACTTTTGGCGATGCTTTTGATTATCTGACCCTTATAAGTCCAAGCATAAATATGTCAAGGGAATTTTCGCATTATTCCCCCATATTTGTGGATTTATATCATCTTTCTCTTCCACGCGGTCTGTCGCGGCTCAACGAAACACTCAATTACATTTATCATTGACAGAATCAAGGCATTTTTATATTTTTACAAGTTATAATTAAACACAGAGGATTCAGCCATGCAACCATACATCATCACCGGGGGAACGATCCTGACTTTCGATCCCCAGAGGCCGGTTTTGGAAGACCAGGCAATTATGGTCGAAGACGGAAGGATAATCCGCATCGCGCCCGAGGCGGAATTTTCTCTTATCCACTGTGAACGGATCGACGCCTCCGGCAAGATCGTGATGCCGGGCCTGATCAACGCGCACCACCACTTCTATTCCACGCTGGTCACCGGTTTGGGCAAATCCGAGCCCGCTAAAGATTTCAATTCGGTGCTGGAAAACCTCTGGTGGCGCCTGGACAAAAAGCTGGCCAGGGACGATATCTACATAAGCGCCCTGGTTTCCGCCCTCAACGCGATCAAAAAGGGCTGCACGACGATCATAGACCACCACGCCAGCCCCCATTGGGTGATCGGCTCCCTGGGCCTGATCGCCAAAGCGCTGAAACAATGCGGCATCCGCGGCTCGCTTTGCTATGAGGTTTCGGATCGCGACGGCGAGGAGATATGCGAGGCCGGGATCGAGGAAAACGTGAGCTGGCTTATGCGCTGCCGGGAACTCCCGGATCCAATGCTGAAAGGGCTTTTCGGCATGCACGCGGCCTTCACCCTATCCGATGGCACACTAAGGAAAGTGGCGGACTGGGTGGAAAAACTCGGCTGCGGGATCCATATCCACGCCGCGGAAGCGGAATCCGACGAGATCTATAACATCCAGCACCACGGAAAACGCGTGATGGAACGGCTGTGCGATTTCGGCCTGGTCAATAAGGACAGCATCCTGGCGCACGGGGTCCATTTCAACGCCAGGGAGATTATGCTGCTGGCGGAGAGCGGCGCCGCACTGGTCACCAATCCCCAGTCAAATCTGAACAACGCCGTGGGTATTGCCGATATCTGCAAAATGGCGGAGCTCGGCGTCACGGTCGGCCTCGGCACGGACGCCATGACCGTGAGCATGCTCGAGGAACTGCGGGTCGGGATCTGGGCGCAGCATCTCAGGCAGGAGGATCCCTCCGCCGGATTCATGGAACTTGCCGATGCGCTGCTGAAAAACAATCCCCGCATTGCCCAGAAATATTGGGACCCCGGGCATGGCATCCTCGCGGACGGCAGCCCGGCGGACATCATCTTCGTGGATTATGACCCCCACACCCCCCTGACCGATGAAACCTGGATCGGCCATGTCGTTTACGGGATCTCCCAAGCCAATGTGAATACGACCATCTGCGCCGGCGAAACCCTGATGTGGAACGGACAACTGACCCTGGACCTGGACGAGGCCGGGGTGAGGGAGCGTTCGCGGTCCTTGGCCAAGGCGCTTTGGAAAAGATTTTGAGGTATTGATGCATAAAAAGATTCTGGAATCCGCGCGCGCCCATGAGAATGAGACCGTGCGCTATCTGCTCGATATGGTGAGGATCCCCGCCTTTTCCACCAAGGAAAAGGAAGTGGTGGAATATATCCTTCGGGAAATGCAAAAAGCCGGATTTGACGAGGCGTTCATCGATCCCCTGGGCAACGTGATCGGCAGGATCGGCAGCGGGGAGAGGGTGATCGCCTTTGACGCGCATATAGACACCGTATATCCGGGAGATCTGGAGCTCTGGGATTTCGATCCCTTCGATGCCCACACCAAAGACGGAAAGGTCTGGGGACGCGGATCCGTGGACCAGGAAGGCGGAATGGCCTCCATGCTGACCGCGGCGAGGATCATCAAAGAGCTGGATCTAAACAAAAGATTCAGTATCTATTTTACGGGATCGGTCATGGAAGAGGATTGCGACGGCCTCTGTTGGCAGTATATCATCAATGAGGACAAAATAAAGCCGGAAATGGTGGTGATCACGGAACCCACAAACCTGAACATCTATCGCGGGCACCGCGGCCGGATGGAGATGCAGGTGCACGTGAAGGGGCTTTCCTGCCACGGCTCGGCGCCGGAGCGCGGGGTGAACGCCATCTACAAGATCAGCCGCGTCGCCCTGCAGATCGAAAAGCTCAATGAACGCCTGCGCGAGGACGAATTTTTGGGCAAGGGCACGATCTGCGTCACCGAGGTCCATTTCACCGGACCCTCCCAATGCGCGGTTCCGGACAGCGCCTATATCCATCTGGACAGGCGCCTCACCTGGGGCGAGGACCGGGAATCCGCCGTGGCGGAGGTCCGCGAAGCCTGCAAGCTCGCCGGCGAAGAGAATGCCGAGATCGAGATCCTCATCTATGAGGAGCCTGCTTTCACGGGGCTCGTCTATACCACCCAAAAATACTTTCCCACCTGGGTCACACCGCCCGATTCACCCTGGCTGAAAACCGCCGTGGCCGCCTACGAAAAGACCCTGAACCGTCCGCCCAAGGTCGATAAATGGACCTTTTCCACGAACGGCGTGGCCATTGCCGGGATGCACAAGATCCCCTGCATAGGGCTGGGTCCAGGCAATGAGATCCATGCCCACGCGCCGAACGAGGCCACCCCCATTGCCCATCTGACCGAAGCCGCGGCCTTTTACGCCGCTCTGGTCTGGGAGCTGAACCAATGAGTTATTTCACCCACTGGCGCTGCACGCAATGCGGGGAGGATTACTCCCTTGATGAGGTACGTTACCTCTGCCCCAAATGCGGCCGGGACTACCGCCCCGGCATGCCGCTCAAGGGAGTCCTCGAGGCCTGGTTCGACTATTTGAGCATCGGCGTCGAGGCCGAAAAGGTGAACGATCCCGCGGATCTCGGCATCAATTTCCTGCTCGAATCCTTTTCACCGCTGGACATGGAGTTCTATCCCCCCATACCCGTCGGTCGGACGCCGCTTTTCTTTCCCCCGCGCCTGGCGGGGGAACTGGGAATGGAATACCTGTTTCTCAAAAATGACGGCCTGAACCCCAGCGGATCCTTGAAGGACCGGGCTTCACAACTCGTTGTGGCGGAAGCTAACCGTCTGGGGATAGACGAGATAGTCTGCGCCTCGACCGGCAACGCCGCTTCCTCGCTGGCCTGTGTCTGCGCCGCGGCTGGGAAGAAGGCCGTGATCTTCGCGCCCGCCAAAGCCCCATCGGCCAAACTCACCCAGATCCTGGTGCATGGCGCGGAACTGCATAAGGTTGACGGCACTTACGACGACGCCTTCGCCGCCGCGCTCAGCTATTCGGAAACCCATGCATGCCTGAACCGCAACACGGGCTACCACCCTTTCACGATCGAGGGCAAAAAGACCGCCGGCCTGGAGATATTCGCCCAGATGGGCACTATTCCGGACTGGATCGTCGTGCCGGTGGGCGACGGAGTGATCCTGGCCGGTATCCACAAAGCTTTCTGGGATCTGCTGAACGCGGGGATAATCAGCCACATGCCACACCTTCTGGCGGTGCAGGCCGAGTCCTCGGACGCCATCACAAGATATTGGGAAACTGGGAATTACGCAAACGCCGCAGCCCCCTCGACGATCGCTGATTCGATCAGCGTCAGAACGCCATCCAACGCGGATTGGTCCATCCTCGCGCTGCAGCAGACGGAAGGGAAGGCGATCCGGGTCTCGGACCAAGAGATCCTCTCCTGCCAGAAGGAGCTTGCCGCGAAGACCGGCGTTTTTGCCGAACCCTCGAGTTCCGCGACCCTGGCAGGCTTGAAAGCCGCGCTCAAGAAGGAATGGATCATCCCCGAGGAAAGCGTCGTACTTCTCATCACCGGCCACGGCCTGAAGGATATCGATGCCGTCAGATAAGCTGTATCCGGGTGTATGCGATTTCCACGTCCACGTGGGCGAAAAGATCGGTGGATACGATCTGCGGGATGATTTTTCCGATCTGGACAGGATCGCCCAAAAGCGCGGCATTGCCGCCATCGGCGCCTTTGTCACGGATGAGGAGAGCCTCCCTTTGGCCGAAAAACTCCGGCGGATGCGGGGCGACGCGGAAGAGCACTTTTCCGGGCAGGTTTTCTGGCACCTGACGCCAGTGAAAACCACCGCGGAGGAATTGATCCCCCTGCTTGGGCCGGACTGCGACCTCAAACTTTATACAACCTATAAAGACGCGGGGATCTACAGCTCCTATGAGGAGATCGGCCGCTGGATGGAGGAGCTTTCCGGCCTCAAGACCCGCATCCTCGTGCATTGCGAGGATGACGCCACGATCGAAAAAGCCAGCGCGGGGCATCCTTTCAATACTCCTTTCGCCCACACCCTGAGGCGTCCGGAAATAGCCGAGAAGATCGCCGTGGAGCGAATCCTCGACCTTGCGGTAAAACACGGCCATCCGGTGCATATAGTCCATGTTTCCACGCCCGGCGCGGCACTGCTCATCGCCCAGGCCAAAGCTGACTTTTCCGGCATAACCTGCGAGACCGCGCCGCATTATCTGCTTTACAATGAAGACAGATTAAAAGGGAAAAACGCCCACCGCTGGCTCTGCACGCCGCCCTACCGCTCCGAGCGCTCCCGGGGGATGCTGGTCGAACTTTTGCAGGACGGGGTCTTTGACATCATCGCCAGCGACCATTGCGCCTTTACGGTTGAGGACAAGGACCGCTTCAAAGCCACGCCCGAAAAGGTTCCCTGCGGCATTTCCGGGCTGGACTCCCTTTTTGCTTCGTGCTATCACAAACTGGTGCAACAGGGAGCCATCAGCCTTGAACGGCTGGTGGGCTTGAGCTGCCTCCGCCCGGCTGAGCTTATGGGACTAAGGGCGGAGAGGAAATTTACTCTGGAAAGATTATTGGGAGAAGAACAAGATACATGAAAAAACCAGCTTTCAGAAACGACGGAGTGGCCAAGGTCACCGGCCGGGCGCTCTACACGGACGACCTGAAAATGCCGGGCATGCTGCACGCGGTGCCGGTTTACAGTGAACTGCCGCGGGCCAAACTGGTATCGATCGATCCCACCAAAACCCTCGAACAGCCTGGAGTGGTGGCGGTTTTCACGGCGAAGGATATCCCCGGGAACGTCCGCTTCGGGCAGATCATCAAGGATTACCCGACCCTGGCGGATGAAGACGTCAACTCCACGGGGGACGTGCTGGCCTTGATCGTCGCTGAAACGAGGGACCAG
>CAYRVG010000036.1:0-5451 GCA_964427765.1 uncultured Candidatus Cloacimonadota bacterium | reverse complement strand
CCTTATGATCTTATGCTGTTACCCATTAATTGCGATATGTTTCGCGACTATTCCCTTGACGATTTTCAGACTGGATACTTTAAAGGGTTACCGCTCAATCGCGCCCGAGATAATGGCTTCCTGGATGGATGATGACAAGGATGTGCCCAATGAAGCAAAATTAACAACAACCAAAAGGAGGTCGCTCCCCACCAAGCCCAAAATATTAACTTCTGCCCAGATAATTCACAATCCCAAATATGGCCTGTGAATTATCTCAGTAAAACATTGCCCAGTAATCATATAATAATTCACAAGCCTTTGCGAAAGATTGTGAATTATCTTTTTTGCCATTCCATTTATCCTGATCCGTGGTTTTCCTTGCTTTTCTGTGTTTTTCCGCGTTACTTGGTTTAAAATCGCAACTTTTTTTCTCAAAAACCCGTAGACGTAATCCGCTATATATAGATGGGAATGTTCCCGATGCCGGACCCGCTCACAATTCGCTGACCTCGCCCTCAGTAAACGCCGGGCCGGCGGGAACTCAGGCGGTTGTGGGCGGGAAGTGAACTTGTTGGCGTCAAGGGGAAATGGAACGCGGATGACGCTGATTTTTATGACCGGTATGATCTTAAGTCAAATTCGGAACACCGGATTTATCCGGTCTGTTCACCAGATTTATCTGGTTTTTGGATCACCGGATGAATCCGGGGTACCAACCAGATGAATCTGGTGTTCCGGGTTTTCTTTCATTCTGTTTAGACAAGGTCAGGTACATTCCGCAGGATCGGAATCCTGCGCCACATGTGCCGCCCGCAAGGCTTTTTATACAAAGGCTTCTACGAAGCCTGTCAAGCGGGGACGCCTGATCACCCCAAAAACTCGCTGTGTTCCTTTTCAGGGACCCCGGACGTTCCTCGACACGGGGTTACACCCTTCACATTTCTACCCTTTTCAACATTTTTTCGCGGTTAAACCGCACAGATCAGGTTTGGACGTACTGATCCAGAAGGCGTATGGCTTCACTGAATTGTTGCCTGTATTCGAGATTTTTATCGAAGGCGATGGAAAGTTTAAGCCCCTTGGCGGCGTCGAAGCTCACCCCTTGTTTAACCTTGGCGCTGAAAGCCAGCACCTTTTTACGGTGGGGCAGGTTTTCCGGCTTGAATTCCAGGGTCAGGGTGTTGTGGCGCACATAGCAGTTCAGCAGGTTGGCCTTTTTGGCCAGGACGTTGAGCTTGAAATACATCAGCAGCCAGGAGGCTTTTTCCGGAAGGGGGCCAAAGCGGTCAGCCAGTTCATCCTCAAAATCCACGATCTCCTCCAGCTCCTCAAACCCGGCCAGGCGGCGGTAGATCCTGAGTCGCTGTTCGTCGTCATTGATGTATTCCGGGGGAAAATAGAGGTCGATCTCGGTGGTGAGTTTGCGCCGGGTCTGGGGAGTTTCCAATTCGTCCTCGACGTCCTTTCCTTCCTGCACGGCGGTGATGGCCCTTTCCAGAAGGTTGTTGTAATAGTTGAAGCCGATGGATTGGATTATTCCGCTTTGTTTGGTGCCCAGGATCGTTCCGGCGCCGCGAAGTTCAAGATCCCGCAAGGCCACCTGGAATCCGGCGCCCAGATAGTCGTATTGGGTGAGTGCTTCCAGTCGTTTACGGGCGACCGTGGTCGTGCCGCGGGAGATGAGGAGGTAGGAATAGGCTCGGCGGTTGCTGCGACCCACGCGTCCCCGCATCTGGTAAAGCTGCGCCAGGCCAAAGGTATCCGCCCTGTCCACGAGGATGGTATTGGCGTTGGGGATGTCTATGCCATTCTCGATGATGGTGGTGGAGATGAGGACGTCGAACTCGCGGTTGATGAAGGCATCCATCACCTCCTCCAGATGGCGCTCGGGCATCTGGGCGTGGCCGACAACGAATTTGACGTCCGGCATCAACTCACGCAGTTCATCGGCGATGGTCTCGATCGTTTGCACCCGGTTATGGATAAAGAATACCTGGCCGCCGCGGTCGAGCTCCCTGCGGATCGCGTCCTTGATCACCTCGTTGTCCCGCGGGGTGATGATGGTGCGGATGGGCAGGCGCTCCTTGGGTGAGGTCTGCATCAGCGATATTTCCTTGAGTTTGGCCAGGGCCATGTTCATTGTCCGCGGGATGGGGGTCGCGCTCATATATAGCGTGTCCACGTTGGATTGCAATTTGCGCAGGCGCTCCTTGTGGCGGACCCCGAAGCGATGTTCCTCATCGATGACAAGCAGGCCGAGGTTTTTGAAATGGATATCCCTGGAAAGCAGCCTGTGGGTGCCAATGGCGATATCGACCGTTCCGGCGGCTATACCGGCCACATCCTGCTTTAACTCTTGGTTGCTGCGGAATCTGCTCATCATGGCGATCCGGATGGGATATTGGGCCAGCCTTTCCCGGAATACTCTCCAATGCTGTTCGGCCAAAAGGGTTGTGGGGACCAGCACTGCCACCTGATATCCGGAGATCACAGCTTTAAAGGCCGCACGGATAGCCACCTCAGTTTTGCCGAAACCCACGTCCCCGCAAAGAAGGCGCTCCATGGGGGCGGGTATTTCCATATCCGCCTTAATCTCATTGGTGGAACGGAGCTGGTCGGCCGTGTCCTCATAAATGAAGGATTCCTCCAGTTCCTTCTGCCATTCAGAATCGGGCTTGTGGGCGATCCCGACGCGCGAACTCCTCTCCGCGTAGAGCCTGACGATATCCGCCGCGATCAGTTCGATCTGCTGGGTGGCTTTGCGCTTGGTGTTCTGCCATTTTGCCGAACCGATCCGGTTGAGGGTGGGCACGGCACTTTCCTCGGCAACGTATTTTGTGACCAGCTTCAGTTGGTAGGTGGGCACGTAAACCCGATCATCCCCGGCGTAGCGGAGGACGAGGCACTCGGTCTCCTGCCCGTCCAGTTTGATGATGGTCAGGCCTTCGAAGATCCCGATGCCATGATCGATATGCACGACATAATCCCCGGGTTTGAGGCTTTCATAATCGACGATCTCCTCGCCAGGTGAGAACCGCGGGGCATAGCGTTTGCGTTTGTAACGGTTGAATATCTCATGGTCTGTCCAGAGCGCCAGACCGCAATCCGTAATGGAAAACCCCTCGTGCAACACCCCGATGTGGCTTTGGGGGTCGCAGCCAAAATCCTCCAGTAGCTGGTGCATGCGCTTGCTTTGGCTCGGGTTGTCAAAGAGCAATATTGTCTTTGTGCCATCCTGTTTCCGCTCTTTAAGGGCAGAGGCCAGCTGGTAAAGATCTCCGTTGAAGGAGGGCTGGGATTCGCAGGGAGCCTTGATATCCATAGTTTCGAAGGGAAGCACAAATTCGCTTTGGGAGACGAACAGGCTGCCCTCCGGCCGGGTAAGCTCGAACAGCTTTTCCTCTCCGGCCATCTGCTTTTTGGGGGGGCTCAATTTGGCTTTGGTCTTGCGTTTCAATTCCCTTTGGTATTGCTCGTGGACCTGCTCTGTAAGCTGGACGAATTCTTCGTGGATATATATATAGTTATTGAAAAGGATGAACCTATCCCGGGGGTCAAAATAATCCGCGAAAGTGGCAAGGTCATCCAGGAGCAGGCTGTATTGGTTCTCGATTCCCTCGATGAAACCCTTTCTGCGGATGAGGGGTGCCAGGACGGATTTGGCACTGATGTCGTCCAAACTGAATTCTCTCGCGGGGATTATGGTGTAGGAAGGAACCTCACCCGGTTCCGAGCGCTGCGTGTTGGGCGAGAAATAGCGCATTGTGATGATCTCGTCACCAAAGAATTCGACGCGGATCGGCTTGAGGTTCGGCGGACTGAAGATATCCATTATCCCGCCGCGCCTGGCGACCTGGAAGACCTTGCCAACCTGGTATTGGGTCTCAAATCCCATAAAGACGAGGTCGCGCATCAGTTCACCGGGCGGATATTCCCGGCCGGGGCGCAGCTCTTTTACATGTTTGGCAATGTTTTGCAGGGGAGGCAAATATCGTAGCAAGGCCCTGATGGAAATGCTGTAAACAGCCGGTTCGCCTTTCAGGATATTGTTGATGCACATCATCCGGGTGGCGCGGATGGAATAGTGGGGTGAGCGTTCCTCGTAGGGCAGGATCTCGTAATCCGGCATGTAATGGGCATTTGTGGGCCCGATCAGGGCACAGAGGTCGTCCCAGATATCTTCTGCGATGATGTCGTCCTGGGAGACGATCAGGATATTTTTGCGGGTTTTATGGAAAAGGTGGGCGGCAACCATGGTTCGGGCGCTTTGGTTAAGATGGTGAACCTGGATATGCCTGCCGTAGTTGATTTGTGAAGTCAGTTTCCGGAAGAAGTGGGAAAGTTCAAGAGAATCGCGGATCTTTTCGTATAACAGTGAGGTGCTCATAAGGGTTCGGTGCTCACAAAGGTGCCGATTATCTTGGTCAGTTTGCCGCTGGAAAAGGAAATGGTCAGCCGGGCGTCGGAGCCAGTGCCGTCAACGCTGAGAACCATTCCCGGTCCGTATTCACAGTGCCAGACCTTTTGTCCGATCCGGAAATGCTTGTCCCTTTCGGTGACCCTGTGCCTTTTTTTAATCCTTTTGGACGGTGCCGGAGCAAGGTCGGCAGGGTCATTGTGGCCGGTAAAAAGTGATTCGTCCAGTTCCTGAAGGAAGAGGCTTGGTTTGGTGAAATAAAAGGTGTCATACAGGCGGCGGCATTTGGCGTAACTCAGAAACAGTCGTGCCTTGGCCCGGGTGACGCCAACGTAAAGCAACCGGCGCTCCTCTTCGATGGCTTCCCGGCTTTCCATGCTCATGCGGTGGGGAAGGAGTTCCTGTTCCAGACCGACGATGAATACACAGCCGAATTCCAGCCCCTTGGCGTTGTGCAGGGTCATCAGCCGAACGGAATCCGTGTTCCGATCTTCTCTGTCCATATCCGTCTGCAGGGCGACGAAAGGAAGGAAATCCTCCAGCAGGGGGGGCTTGTCGTGTTCCTCCGCCCAGCGTTCCGAGAATTCGCTAACCGAGCCGACGAACTCTATCAGGTTCTCCACCCGCGATATGTCCTTCGGGTCCTGGCTTTTCTTGTAAAGGGAGATGAGGTCCAGATAATCCATGATATCTTTCACCACCTCCAGCACAGGTGATTTCTGGGCCATTTGGCGCCAGTTTTCCAGTTTTTCCGCGAATTCCGAGATCCGCTTTTGTATTCCGGTGCTTATCTCCTGGACAGAATCAACACTCCTCAGCGCCTGGTAGAGAGGGATACGGGCTCTGGCGGCAAAGGAGAGGAGGCGGTTGACGGAGATCTGGCCAATACCGCGCGGCGGTTCGTTTATTATCCGCAGCAGGCTCTCTGAATCGGAGGTATTGGATATTGAATACAGGTAGGCAAGCAGGTCCCTGATCTCCTTGCGCTGGTAGAAATGCAGACTGCCCACTATTGAATGTGGGATCTCAGCCTGCATCAGGGCGTATTCGAA
>CAYRVG010000035.1:0-35846 GCA_964427765.1 uncultured Candidatus Cloacimonadota bacterium | reverse complement strand
ACATCACTGGCGGACGACATCGCCCTGGCCATCAAGGCCAAATCCATCCGCGTGCAGGCCCCCATCCCGGGACGCGGGCTTATCGGGATCGAGATCCCGAACCCCACACGGGACATCATTTACCTGCGCGACCTTCTGCTCTCCGACGAGATCAAGCATATGAGATCGAAACTGGTCTTCGGGCTGGGGAAGGATATTTCCGGCCGCCCCGTGGTGACGGATCTGGCAAAAATGCCCCACCTGCTGATCGCCGGAGCCACCGGCAGCGGGAAAAGCGTCTGCATCAACACCATCATCATGAGCCTGATCCTGCGCGCCACCCCGGACGACCTGCGCCTCATCCTCATTGACCCCAAACGCGTGGAACTGGCCGGCTACAAGGACCTTCCGCACCTGATCGGGGAAGTGATCACGGATTCCGACCAGGCTCTGGAAAACCTCTATTGGGCCGTCAAGGAGATGGAGCACCGCTATGAACTGCTGCAGCAGGCTCGGGTGCGCGATATCAACGCTTTCAACGAACTCGCCAAAAAGAACGAAGATATCGAAAAACTGCCCTTCATAGTGATCATCGTGGACGAATTTGCCGACCTCATCCTCACCAGCGGAAAGGACATCGAACTTCCGATCACGCGCCTGGCCCAGATGGCACGTGCCGTGGGCATCCATCTGATCTTGGCCACCCAGCGCCCCTCCATAAAGGTCATCACCGGCATCATCAAGGCGAATTTCTCCGCCCGCGTCGCTTTCCAGGTCTCTTCCCGGGTGGATTCCCGCGTTATTCTGGACATGATCGGCGCGGAAAGGTTGCTGGGAAACGGGGACATGCTCTTCATGCCGCCCGGAAAAGCCCATCCAGAAAGGATACACGGCGCCTTTGTCTCGGACCGCGAGATCGCCAGGGTCTGCGAATTCCTGAGCGTGCAGCCCAAGCCAAAGCAGGATTTCAGCATTGTAACCGAGGAGGGGAGCGAACTGGGCTTCTTTGAATATGACGACGAACTCTTCCCGGAAGCGGCCCGGGTCGTCGTGAACGCCAACACGGCCTCCGTCTCCATGCTGCAAAGGCATTTCCGCATCGGTTACGCCCGCGCGGGTAGGTTGATCGACCTCCTGGAAAGGGCGCATATCATCGGGCCGCACGTTGGCTCCAAATCCCGCGATGTCCTGGCCACTAACGAGGAACTAATCCAGCGCGGCATCATCCGCGAAGAATGATTTATCGCAGGATGGGGAGATCTTTTCCGTAATACTTGCAGAAGAAAGGGCCGAAAAGTATCGTCTAATATGAGAAAACCAGGAAGGTGTAAAACATGAACAAATGCCTGCTGATCCTTGCGGGGATCCTGATTGCCGGAATGCTCTGCGCGGCGACGGACACCTCCGCGCTTTATACCAGGCTGCAAGCAACCTATGGAGAACTGGAGACTTTCCAGGCCGGACTGATCCAGACAAACTACTATCCGCAACTCAAAAAGACCATCACCTACAAGGGAAAGATCCATTTCATGCCTGGCCGGATGCTGATGAGTTTCACGGAGCCGGGAGTCCAGCGCCTGAAGGTCGAAGACGGGCGGGTCGAACTCTACGACGCTTCATCCAACACGCTTTTTATCACCGATGTGCAGCCGGAATTTGGCCGGATGAATCCCGTGGAGATCCTGCAGTTGTACTGGTCCAAATCCTCTGTTACAGTGAGTTCTGAGGATAAGACCACGGCAAGCGTGAAACTGGTTCCCGCCAAGGACGACCTTGTGAACATCCTTTCGGCCACTTTGAACAAGGGAAGCGGGATCATCAGCGAACTCAGTTACACCGATAAAAGCGGGAACAAAGTGACCTATAATTTTTCCGCCATCCGCCTTGATGAAGAGATTCCCTCTTCGGTTTGGGATTACGATTATCCCGATGATGTCCAGGTCGTTGAGCAGTAAAGGGAGGCCCGGATGATAGCGCTGATCATGGCGGGAGGCTCCGGAACGCGTTTCTGGCCTGCAAGCCGCGCCTCGCATCCCAAACAGTTTCTCCGCATTGCCGGCGATAGATCCATGCTGCAACTGACCTTTGAACGCCTGAATCCCCTCATCCCAGCCGAAAAGATCTATGTGGTAACTGCCGGTCAGCAAGCTTCCCTGGTAAGGGAACACCTGCCCCAGATTCCAGAGGAAAACATCATTATCGAGCCCTTTGGGATGAACACGGCGCCCTGTATTGCCCTCAGCGTGGGCCATCTGGAGGGGCTTTATCCCCAGGATGAGGCAATGGTCGTTTTGCCCGCGGACCACGTGATCAGGGATACCCCCGCTTTCCTGGCCAGCCTGGGCAAGGCGGAGGAAGTGGCAAACCAGGGATATCTGGTCACTTTTGGCATTGTCCCGGCCTATCCGGCCACGGGTTATGGCTACATCGAAACCGGCGCGGAACTTTCCCCCGGAGTGCTGGGCGTGGACAAATTCAAGGAAAAACCGGATCTGGATACGGCAACCAACTTCCTCAGGCAGGGAAATTTCCTCTGGAACAGCGGAATGTTCGCCTGGACCCTGGCTGCCATCAGTTCCTCCTTCGGCAAACATCTCCCTCATGCTCTGGATATAGCCCGGGAGGTTTTCCAACTGCAGCAACAGGGCGCGGAACCGGCAGAGATAAACGAAGCATACAAAAGCATGCCGCGCGTGCCCATAGACATTGGGATAATGGAACCCGCCTCCCAAAGGGCGGTTATCCCGGTCGCCTATGGCTGGAGCGATGTCGGCTCCTGGAAGGCCCTAGCGGATATTTCTCCTGCGGATGAGGATCTTAACCATCTTCCCAAGGCCGGCTTCGCCTGGAACGCGCACGATAATTACGTTTACAGCAGAAAGTTCGTCGCCCTCGTCGGAGTGGATGACCTCTGCGTCGTGGAAACGGATGACGCCATCCTGGTCATCTCCAAAAACCAGAGCGAGGAAGTGAAAAAGGTTGTTGAGCATTTACGGGAAAAGGGCAGGGATGACCTATTATAAGAGCCCGGCCCCGGCAGGCTGGATATTTAGAGCTGGATCTGCTTTTCTCAGGACTTGCTGAGACACTGCCCGGCAAACATTATGAATAAATGGATAACCTACATGAGGGCGACCGGCGCGATGTTCTGCTGGGCCATAACCTTCGTCTGGATCAAGGTGGCGCTCATCACCTACCGCCCCTTCGAGATCGTGTTCCTCAGACTGGTTCTGGCTTCCGTGCTGCTTTTTGGGATAATCCACCTTTTCGGATTGCGGGAAAAATTGGAAAAAGGGGATCTGCGCTATCTGATGATGGTGTCATTCTTTGAACCTTTCTTATACTTCATCGGTGAGGCGAACGGAATGCAATTCGTATCTCCCACGCTGGGATCTTTGATCATTTCGACGATTCCGATCGTTACGGCGATTGGGGCCTGGCTTTTCCTGGGGGAAAAACTTTTTGTGCACATCATAATCGGCCTTTTGGTCTCCTTTGCCGGGGTGGCCATGATCAGCATCACGGAACCGGACCTTTCCGGCACGTTGAATGGCATCATGCTGCTGCTTCTGGCGGTTTGTGCCGGAATGATGTATGGGATCACGGTCCGGCGCATTACCCTCAAATACCGGTCCCACACCATCGTTGCCTGGCAAAGCTTCTTTGGCATGCTCTATATACTGCCCCTTTTCCTGATCGTCGACTGGGGGCATTTCAGCACGGTGCGGCACTCATCGCAGGGTCTGGTCACCATCGCGGCGATGTCCCTTTTTGGCTCTGTTGGGGCTTTTGTGCTCTTCACCGGGGCGATCCGCGAATTGGGGGTGATCCGTTCCAATGTCTTCAGCAACCTTATTCCGGTCTTCACGGCGTCCCTGGCCTTCCTGATCCTGGGAGACCGCCTTACGCCGATCGTCCTGGGAGGGGTGATTCTGACGATCATCGGCCTGTTCATTGCCCAGTATCCCGATCTCAAGCGCCTGCGCTACAGACCGGCCAGGGTAAAATCCAAGCCGACTGGAATGTAATATGCATTCGTTTTTTGTGAGAAAACATATCATTTGTGAGGTTTTAGATGCGCCTTTTTAAAAAGACGCCGCTTCTCTTAATACTGACCCTTGCCCTTGCAACGCTGCTTGGCGCCCAGAGCCTGAGTTTCAGCGTCAGCCCCGCCAAACTTCTTCCCGGCGAAAAAGGAGTGCTCAAAGCCACTCTGACCATCCCCGAGGAACTGGGAAAGAAACAATCCCACGACCCGGGCGAAGGGGAGGGAAGTTATCTTTACCTGGTGGGGGAAAACCCCAACCTGAGTTTTGGCACGACCCAGTATCCCCAGCCGGACCACGTTTCAGACGCGGGTATCTGGGAATACTACGGCCCCCTGACCCTCAGCCTGCCCTTTACGATCAAGGCCGATGCCAAACCCGGGAAGACGACCATCCAGGCCGCGATGTCCTACGGCCTTTGCGACAAGGTCAGCGGTTTTTGCGACGTGCCAAGTGAGGTTGAAGGCACCGCCACACTTCAGATCCTTGCCAAAGAGGCGCCTGCGGTAAGCGAAGAACCCGGGGAAGCCCTGACCGAGGGGGAAACTGAAGAGCCAGCCGTCGGGGAAACCCCCGTGGAAGAAGAGCCGGAGGCCATTGAAGCAATGGACGAATCTCTGCCTGAAACCCCGGATGCGGCTGGGGACAGGATCCCGGCCGGCACCATCCTGGTTTATATGCTGATGGCAATTTTGGGCGGCATCGTCCTCAATTTCACGCCCTGCGTGCTGCCGATCCTGCCCATCAGGGCAATGAGCATGGTCAACCAGGCCCAGAAGGACGTCACCAAGGTTTTCCTGCACACCATGGCCTATGCCGTCGGGGTACTGATATCCTTTGGCGCGATCGCCGCGGTTTTCATCATAGCCAGGGTTTCCGGGGTGAACCTGACCTACGGTTTCCTGAGCCAAAGCCTCACCTACAACCTGATCATGCTCAGCATCCTGTTCCTTTTCGGCCTCTCCCTGCTGGGCGTGTTTGAGATGACCGCCCCGGGCATGGGCGCCGCCGGGAAGGCGACCGCCAAAAAGGGTTATGCCGGCTCGTTTTTCATGGGCATCTTCGCTTTCCTGATGGGATTTTCCTGCATGGGACCCTTCATGGGGCCCGCCCTGGAAGTGGCCGTGAGGTTGAGTTCCCCGCTGCTGCTGGTCTTTTTCCTGTTGATCGGTTTCGGCTTTGCCCTGCCCTTCATCATCATCAGTCTGTTTCCCAAAGCGCTCAGGCTCATCCCCAAGCCCGGCACCTGGATGAACATCTTCAAGGAAGTGATGGGCTTTTTGCTGCTTCTGCTGGCCTGGAAATATTTCTCCAACCTCTGGGGCCTCACCAGGAGCGGGCTGTATCTGATCGATGCCGCGCATTACATCGTATTCCTGGGCTTCGCGGCCTGGCTTTACGGGCGTTTCGTGCGCATGGAGCACAGCAAGGCGGTGCAGTTCATCTTCACTTTCCTCACCATCCTCGTAATTGCCTGGAGCGCTTATAACTACCTGCCCTGGGAGGAAAAGCACGAACCACCGCAGGCTTCCGCGGCCTTGGTTGACGGCATGCAGCCCGCCGATCACGAAGGCTGGTATGTCTTCTCTCCTGAACTTTTTTACAGGCTGCAGGAGGAGGGTAAGCCGGTGTTTCTGGATATCGGCGCCGCCTGGTGCACGAACTGCAAGGTCAATGAAAGAAAGGTGCTGCACACCGAGGACATCATGGCGGATTTTGAGGAGCACGGCGTAGTTTTGCTCAAGGGTGACTTCACGAATGAGGATCCCGTCCTGAAGAAATGGATCCAGGACGGAGGCAGCATCGGGGTGCCCTTCAACGTGCTCTATATCCCCGGCAAAGAGCCGATCAAGATGCCGGAACTCTTCAGCAAGGAGAAAGTCCGCGCAGCCCTGAGCCAGATCCCAACCAAGGAGGAGAATTGATGCGCTTTATCTTCACCGCCCTGTTCATAGCGATCGCGTTGCTGACATTCAGTTGCGACCGCTTTGAGCACAATTTTACCCCGCCCCAAACGGTCGATCTTGAACAAGAGCTTTTCACGCCCCTGCAGCAGGCGCTGGATGGTGTCCCGACTGCCGGTCTGGATCCCGTCATGGCCTTCTACGCGGAGGATTACCTGCATTTTGGCTTGCTAAAATCAGACAGGCGGACCTGGCTGGAAGGGATCTACAACGCGGAACCGAACGCCCAGGCGGACGTAACTTTGCTGGACGCGGACCAGCTTTCAGATAGCACCGCCGTGATCAACTGGCAATTGATCATTTCCACCCCGGCGGGCAGAACGGTTCTGGCAGACAGCACCTTTATCGGAGAAGAGCTTGTGGAGCGTGGAGAACACTGGCTTTTCAGGGGAAACCAAATGTCCTGCGAGGTGCCAGATCTTAAGCAGCATGTGATAATCGAATATTTCACCTTCCTCGGCTGCCCCAACTGCCCTGCTGTGGAGGCTGAACTGCATGACCTCCAGCTGGCCTATCCCGGCCAGCTCAGCTATCTGGAATACCACACCAGCGGACCCCTGGTCGTGCCTGGCGATGCCACCTACACCTATTATGGCCCCTTCACGGTTCCCACGTCCGTATTCCAGGGCGAGAGCGTGGTCACGGGCAGCGGGCAGAATGAGCTGGATGCTTATTCACTTCTGGTTCAGTCATTCGCGCAACGGGACAGCGTTTTTCGTTACACCGATCCTGTCTTCAGTGTGTCAGGCCAGGCCGTATACGGCTCGATCAGTCTGGAGGTCCTCTCCGGGGAGGTCAATTCAGAGGATCTGGTGCTCAATTACGTTTTGATCGAGCGTGAATCCTCATACACCAACACCCAGGGCGAACCCCTGCGCAACGTCGTGCTGGCCAAGGGCAGCCTTGATATTTCCCAAGCCAGCCTGGATGAGCCCCTGGAATTTATGCTGCAATCTGATGAAAACCTCCCGGATGACGCCTCCATCGTGATCTTCGCCCAAACCAGGCCCGATGATTTCGCGAACGATGCCACCATCCACGGCGGAGTGGAATTTGAACTTGACAGTTATATCCCCTCCCCTTGAATAAATCCAAACGAACGGAGAACATACAATGAAAAACTGGATCTTAACACTAATTATCGTGCTGCTGGCCGGAGCGCTCTTCGCGGAAGCCATGCCGGATTTCCGCCTGCCGGATGAAACGGGCAGGAACGTCAGCCTCGACGACCTTCTCAACAACGGACCCATCATAATCGATTTCTGGGCGGATTACTGCCAGCCCTGCAAGCAGGCGATGCCGGCCCTGAACGAACTGGCCGTAAAATATGACAGCCTCACGGTGGTGCTCATATCCATCGACGCGCCCAAGATGCAGAACCGCGCCAAAAACTACCTCAGGGGCAGGGATTTTGAGTTCATCACCCTCTTTGACCCGGATAAAACCCTGGCCAAAAAACTGAACGTGGTGAATCCTCCCCACACCTTCATTCTGGATCAAACCGGCGAGATCGTCTATTCCCATCTGGGCTACGAGGCCGGGATCGAGGCCGAATATGAACGCCAGATCCGCGCTTTGTGGGGCCTGGACGAAGATGCGGAAGATGATTGCGAAACCCCCTGCGAGGATTGCGATCATGAGAAAACCGGCAGTGAAAGCGGCGAAACCGGATCCGCGGGCGATAAGGAAGTCAAAACCCCCTGCGAGGACCACGAAACCGGCAATGCCCCGGACAGCAAGGTGCCATGCGGAAACCACGACTGATCCTGATTGCCCTCATCCTGCTCGGGATGGCGGGCCTTTTCGCGCAAAACACCCTGATGGTCAATGGCCTGAACGAAGCCAAATTCACCTACCGCACGGCGGCGGATTCACTCAACGCCTATTTTGAGGATACTTTCAGCTTCAATCTGGGCTACCGGGATTTTAGTTTCGGGATGAAATTCATCGCCGAACTGCCTAAATACAGCACCAGCCAGAGCGAACTGCTGGAAGAGCTGAGTTCGGACAGGCTCAGCCTCGGCTGGAAGGAGCTTTACGCGAGCTATGCCAAAGACGCCTACCTCATCCATGCCGGCACCATCGAGGAAACCTTTGGCAGCGGCATCGTCTTCCGCAGTTATGAAGACCTGGAGTTCGATGAAGACCACCGCGTGACCGGCTTCAAATTCGGCTATGACGACGTCCTCCGCGCCAAAGCCCTCTACAGCGGCATCCCCAGCCCCGGCGCCGCAAATAAACTCGACCTGGCCTATGGATTGGACGCCGAATATCCGCTTCTGGAGATACTGACCCTGGGCGCCAGCGCCGTCGCGATGCGGAACCTGACGCCGTTCAATACTTACAGCGAGAACGACGTCTTCGGCGGCAGGCTGAATTTTATCAGCGGCCCAATCGAAGCCGCGGCTGAGTATTCCCAGCGCAAGCTTTACAAGCGCGGCGAAGGCCTGGACGCCTTGGACGGGAACGCCTTTTACGGCACCCTTTCCCTCAGCCTAGCCCCCGTGCAGTTTGGTGGGGCTTACAAGAGATATGACCAGTTCAATTACAGATTGCAGGATCTGCCCCTGGCCAATCACCATGGCGAAACCCTGGCGGACGACCAACCCTCC
Source organism: uncultured Candidatus Cloacimonadota bacterium (assembly GCA_964427765.1). GTDB lineage: Bacteria > Cloacimonadota > Cloacimonadia > Cloacimonadales > Cloacimonadaceae > Syntrophosphaera. The sequence goes on along the minus strand of CAYRVG010000035.1, from coordinate 27,245 downwards.
GGCGAAGACGAGGAAGGTTTCCAGGCCTGGACGAATATCACCGTGCTTTCCAACATCGCCCTAAACTTGGATTACGCCGAGGCCTGGGATTCCAGTGGTGAAATGAAGATGAACGATGCCTATGCCGGCCTGGATTGGTTTTCCGGAGATCTCTATGCAACACTATCATATTCCCACGTGGAAAAAGTGGATGAAGGCCTGGACCACTGGCAAAAAGAGACCTATCCCGCCTTCACCGCCGCCTTTCCCGCGGGGAAGCTGAACCTGGTCCTTTCCGGGGAATTCAAGACAGTGGAAAAACAGGTCTTTGAAGAGGAAAGCAGCCACTATGAGCCCAAACTCCAGGCCGACCTGAACATCGGCAAACTGGGCCTTTCCCTCGGCGCGCAAAGCTGGTGGGAGGATTTTTCTTCTCTCATGGACAGCCGCTACTGGGCGAACGTGGAAGCCAGATATCCGATCTTTGACAGCACAGACCTCATCCTCTTCGCCGGTTCCGAAGCCGGCGGAAAGGTCTGCCGCAACGGCGTCTGCCGCTATGTGGCGCCCTTTTCCGGGATCAGGATGGAATTGAACACCAGATTTTAAGGGAGAACGATATGAAACACATTGTCTTTTTTGTTATCCTGCTGGCGATTACGGCGCTTGCCGCGCAGCCGGAATTTTACCCCAAGACCACGATCGCCGAAGCTTTGGTGGTGGACGGCGATCCCGCCAGCTACGCCGCCCTGCAGGATCTGGACACGATCCAGGGCGAAACGAACCGCGGGGAATTCTTCGTCAGCCGCCTCTACGCGAATTCCGGAGACCTGAGCAACGCCTCGGTGGACGCGCGTCTGGACCATCACGACGTATCGCTGTATCCCAGCGTCGTTTTCAACGGAGCCATGACATTTCTGGGCCCTGCCCCATTCGTGTCCTACCAGAATTGGGTAAACCTTCAGAACACCAGGCCCGCGCCGGTCAAAATGGAGGTCACCCAGTTCGATGACGCCACGGGCGACGTGTCCGTCTGCCTGACCAGGATCGATCCAGACATGAGCGGCGGCGGCTATTATGAGCTCGTCTGGTTTTTGATGGAGGATAATGTGGGAGGCGAGACCAATGTGGCCCGCCAGATCCTGAATCAGGAGATAACAGTACCTTCCATGGGCAATCCGGGCAATTTCTCCAATTCCTTCACTCTCGATCCTGCCTGGAACACGGACAACCTCTGGATGGCGGTATCGCTTGTCTGGGATTGGGACCACATCCTGCAAAGCGCTTCCTCCAAAGCCCTGCCGGATCATTATCTGCGCTGCGCCTACGACTGGTATGCCTCCGACCTCGTCACCCTCCCAAATTCGACCCTCGAATCCGATCCCATCTGGTTCTTCAACCTCGGCGCGGCGGACAACATGAGCATGAGCATCGTGGTTGATTCCACGGATATCGCTTCCGACCCCGTGGATTGGTATTTCAACTATTGCGATGAGGGCGGAAACTGCTATCCGGGCGGGACGCCGCTGCCCCTGGTCATGGATTCCGGGGAAACGCGTGTCTTCGATCTCAATCTCATGGTGGGCTCCTCCGGCAAGGCCTGGTTCCATTTTGAGATCACCTCCCCCAACCTGGGGACTTTCAAAGTGCCGTTCACCTGCCAGACGGATGATTATGTGGACAACCAGGACGACGCGCTGACGCCTTCCATTCTTACCCTTCACGGCAATAAACCCAATCCCTTCAAGGGACAAACCACGTTCACGATCTCCGCTGATAGATCCCATTCCGACGCCAGCATTCAGATCTTCAACGCGCGTGGGCAGAAAGTGGCAGAAACCCGGTCCACGCAACTTTACCAGGGCGAAAACAGCATTGCCTGGCAGGTTCCTGAAAACCTCCCCGCGGGTATCTATTTTTACCGCCTGAAGGATGCGCCGGGCACGACCCGCAGGATGCTGCTGCTCAAATGATCACCATAAGGACAGGTTTATGAAAAAATGTTTTCTTCTGGCTCCGCTGATCTTTCTTCTGGCCGCCTCTCTTCTTGCCACCCCGCTCAAGGACGAATTTGAATCCCGGATGATGAACTCCGCTTCTGAAGAGGAGGCCCTCGGGCACATCCAAACCTACGTTCAGAGGATGGATGACGTGGAGGACCTGCGCTTCCTACAAAACCACTGGATGAACCTGGACAAGGCCGTCTGCCGGGAATACTTTGCCGACAAACACCGCCAGTCGCCCCAGTCCCCCGAATACCATTACCTCTGGCTTCGCACCGTGGATGACAACACCCTGCAGCTCCATGGCGGCCGGGAGATCATCTCCAACGCCCCGGATTTTTATTGGGGTTACCGTCTTTTCAGCGCCACCTACGCGCAGATCCTCACCAATCCGGATTCCCCGGCTGAACTCAAGGCGGACGTGAAAGACAATTTGGGAAGCGATCTTTCCCTGCTACAACAAGGCCTGGAACATTTTCCCAATGATGCCTACCTGCGCCTTGCCCTCTTCCACTATCACACCTCGCGGGAGGATTATGAGGAGGCCGAAAGCCATCTTTTCCGCCTGCAGGATCCCGCGGCCATCACAGCCAATTTCCAGCATGTGATGGATTTCATCGCCGCGTCAAAGCGCTCCCGGATCTTTGAATTCCTCTTCCCCAGCGTCATCTCCCAGATGATCGGGCGGGGGGATCTCGAACCGCGGGACAGCCTGCTCTACTACCAGGGCTACTATCTGGAGGCCCTGGCCCAGGCCGCGGACTGGGAAAAGATGCAGGCCTATTTTGAGGAGAATCCCGAGTTGAAGACCCAGGACCGGACCATCAACGCGCGCATCCTCCTGCACATGGGGCTGGGCGATATGGAAACGGCCCTGAACCTGTTGGAGGGAGCCATGGCGCAAAACATCATCAAGTATCCGGATATGCTTGCCGATCCCACTTACGATCCCCTGCGCCAAATGCCCCGCTGGGAAGAGGTCGACGCCCTTGCGGCTCAAAACTGGGAGGAAGGAAAGTCGGATCGCCGGATCAAGGCCCTGGAGCAAAAATTCTCCAAACCCGCCCCGCTCTGGGAACTGCCGGATAAAAACGGCAACCTCACCAAACTGGAGGACCTGCGCGGCAATATCGTGATCCTGGATTTCTGGGCAACCTGGTGTGGACCCTGCCGCAAGGTCCTGCCCCTGCTCGATGAATGGACAAACGCCAATCAGGATCCCAATCTCCGGGTTATTTCCATCAATACCTGGCAAAGCCCCGTGGACCGGGAGCAGGTCATCGCCTTCATGGAGGAACGCGATTATGCCATGGAACTGCTTTTTGGCAACAACCAGCTGCCGAAGGATTACGGCTTTACCGGCATACCCTATATCTGCGTGATAGATCCTGAGGGGAACATCCGCTATGAACTCAACGGATACAACAGCGAACTGCCCGAACTCCTGGATTTCTGGGTGGAGGATCTCCGCCGCTGAGGTATATTCATGGCGCGCTTTCCCAAGGATTTCCTGACAGCGCGTGAACAAAACGCCATCCTGGCGGTCTGCGTCCTCGCCGCGGTGGGCCTCCTGCTCGGCCAATTGGGAGGCGAGACGCCTCTCCTGACCAGCCCTGCGGCCCCGCCGGAATCCCTCATGGCCGCCGTCGAGGCGGATAAACCCGTCCAGATAGACATCCGCACGGCCTCACTTGATGAACTGATGCTGCTGCCTGGGATCGGCCCCAAACGCGCGCGGGATATCATCGACTACCGCTCGGCCAAAACTTTCGCCAGCGTGGGCGATCTCATCAAGATCAAAGGCATCGGCGAAAAAACCCTGGCCAAGATGCTGCCCTCGCTCCTCCCCTTCGGCGTGGAGGATCTCACAAATCCTATCACCGAAATCCCGGACACTCCCCAAATGATCTCCCTCGGAATCCTGCCACAGCCAGCTGCCGCAGCCTCAAAGTCAAGCTCTCCTCCCTCCATACCTAAAACGGAAATCACCACCATCGTCAATCTCAACACAGCTTCCCAGAAAGAGCTTTGCACCCTGCCCGGCATAGGCTTGGTCAAGTCCCGGGCGATAATCGATTTTAGAGCACAAAACGGGCCCTTCACGGCCATTGAGGAGATCACCAGGGTCAAGGGCATCGGCCCCAAGACATTTGCCAAGATCCGCCACCGGCTCAGTATCTGAATACTACTCGTCGCTAATGTTGTATCCTGCACTCCTGATTGCAGTTCCCTGTGAGCGGTTCCCTGTTTCAGTACGGGTCATCTCCCGGGTGCAGGCCTTAATCACTTCTTAATCAAGCCTTAAGCAAGTCTTAATTATTAACGCTTGATTAAGGCTTGATTAAGAAGTGATTAACGCTTTAAAAAGGGGGCGATCCGTTCTGAAACAGGTGGACTGTCAGGCGGGTTGGGCATCCGAAAGCCTGAATTGGCAGGGCTTCCCCGCGAATGATGTGGCGCTTGTATCAAGCCATCCCGCTTTCGACCTGGAGACCATCACCAAATCCCAGATCTACAATGAGAAACTCCCCTGCCGCACCGTCAAACGAGCCGTGAAGGCCTGCCTCCTCGAGCCGGTGAACGGCTATGAACTCCTGACCCAGGAGATGTGACATCAAAAATGGATTAGGGATAAACAGGATCAATGGGATATTTGTCCACGAATTGGCACGAAGGTAGGGTATGGGGATCCCACAGATAAAAAAAGAATTTCAATACGGATTTAACGGAACAGAAGGATTGGACGGATAAATAATGGAATGCGAATGCCCGCAGACCCGCCCTGAAGCGGCGACATATGTAGCCAGGGTGTGAGACGACGGAGTCCCTGCGGATGAGCGCAGCGAATTTGTGGTGTACGCGGAACCCCTGGTCAGGTGACGAATGTAATGAACCCCTTGCGGGCGACACAGCAAATAGAACACGGATAACAGAAAAGAGAGGATCATGGGGATATTTTTCCACGCATTTACACGAATTTTGTTTCTGGATCCCGGGTCGGAGCCCGGGATCACACCCCCCGACACCATACTAAAACCACAAAACGCTACAACGTCAAAACCCAGAATATGCCCATGGCCCCGGCGCGGCAACGGTCAGCGTGACTCTTTGAGCAGGGCCTCCACCCTTTCCAGGTCCCGCGGCGTGTCGATCCCGATGCCCTGGTAATCTGTGACCACCATGCGGATCGGCATGCCGTTCTCCAGCGCCCGGAGTTGTTCGAGCTTTTCCACCTGCTCCAGTTCGCCGGGAAGCAGTTCCACCAATTCCAGCAGGGCCTTGCGGCGGTAGGCATAGGCACCCACGTGCCGCCAGTAGCGGTAAAACTGGGATTTATCGCGGTTGAAGGGGATGGGGGCGCGGGAAAAATAGAGGGCGTTGGAATTGACGTCGACCACGACCTTGACCGTATTCCGCTCCTCGAGGAGGGCGGTATCCCGGATCGGCGTCATCAGTGAGGCGATCTGCACCTCGGAATCTGAGAAGGCGCCGAGCAGCTCACGCAGGGCTGTCTTTTTGATAAGGGGTTCGTCGCCCTGGATATTGACGATTATCCTGGCTTTGAGGCTTGCCGCCACTTCGGCGACGCGGTCCGTTCCGCTGGGATGGTCTGGCCTGGTGAGGACGGCCTTTCCGCCGGCCTTTTCCACAGCCTCCCGGATCAGGGCTGAATCCGTGGCCACGATGACGTCGTCAAAAAGCCCGGAATCCGCGGCTGCTTCCCAGACCCACTGGATGACTGGCCTGCCTTGCAGAAGCGCCAGTGCTTTGGCGGGGAAACGCGTGCTGTCGTATCGGGCGGGGATGATGGCGATGGCTTTCACTTTGCCTCCTTTTGGGCTTTCTGAAGTTTGCGCAGCCAGATGAGCAGGGCCGAGGTGTCCGTGTAATTGACCCCCGGGATGCGCATGGCCTGGCCCAGGCTTAGCGGGCGGACGCGTCTCAGCTTTTCCCTGGCCTCCCAGGCGATCGTGGGGATCGAGGCATAATCGATATCCCGGGGCAGGGGCAGATCCTCGGATGCCCTGAAGCGCTCAAGCTCCTGCCTGGCGCGGTTTAGATAGCCCTCATACTTGATCTCCAGCTCGCAGCGGCGGATGACGTCCCGGGTGAGGCCCGGCGAGGGTTCATAGCCATAGGCGCCCAGCTGGCTGAAGGAAATGTCCGGCCGTTTGAGCAGGAGGGCGAAGCTCTGGCATTCCCGGATGTCCGGATGAGGCCTGGATCTTTCATTCCGCAGACGCTCCAGTTCCCGGTTCTTCATCTCCAGCATGGCTTGAAAGCGTTTCCAGCGGGTATCGGATACGAGTCCCAGTTCATGGCCGAGGGGCATGAGTCGTTCGTCGCAATTATCCTGGCGCAGCAGCAGGCGGTATTCCGCCCGGGAGGTGAACATCCTGTAGGGCTCGTTGGTCCCGCAGGTCACGAGGTCGTCGATGAGCACGCCGATATAGGATCGGGCGCGGCTGAGGACGATGCCCTCCTTTCCTTCGAGGCTAAGCGTGGCGTTGATCCCGGCCATGATGCCCTGGGCTGCGGCTTCCTCATAGCCGGAGGTGCCGTTGATCTGCCCCGCCAGGTAGAGGCCTTTGATGTTCTTGCTTTCCAGCGTGGGAGATATCTCCGATGGATCCACGTAGTCATATTCGATCGCGTAGGCATGGCGCATGATCCTGGCCTTTTCCAGGCCGGGAATGCTGTGGATCATCCTTTCCTGAACGTCCGGGGGCAGGGAGGTGGAAACGCCGTTCACATAGCCCTCAAAAGTGTGGAGGCCTTCCGGTTCGATGAAGACCTGATGGCTCTCCCGCTGGGGGAATTTGACGATCTTATCCTCGATGGAGGGGCAATAGCGAGGTCCGATCCCTTGGATTACCCCACCGTAGAGAGAGGACCTCTGAAGGTTTTCCCGGATGATGGCATGCGTTTCGGGGGTGGTGCGGGTCAGATAGCAGGAGGCTTTGTTGACCAGCTGGACGTCCCGGTATGAGGAAAAGCCCTCTGGTTCGGGATCCCCGGGCTGCTCCTCGAGGAGGGAGTAATCCAGGCTGCGCAGGTCCACCCTTGGCGGAGTGCCGGTTTTAAACCGCGCCAGGCTCAGGCCGAGTTTTTGAAGGCTTTGTGAAAGTTCTTCCGCGGCGGGCTCACCGCTCCTGCCGCCGGGTATTGCTGTATTGCCGACGTGGATGAGGCCGCGCAGGAAGGTCCCCGTCGCGAGGATAACCCTGGGGGCGGTGTAAACCCTGCCGATCCGGCTTTGTACACCCCGGACCGCGCCGTTTTCGGCCATGACGGCGGCGATATTGGCCTCCAGCAGGTCCAGGTTGCCCTGTTCCTCGACCCTCTGGCGCATCAGTTCGCTGTAAAGCTGGCGGTCGTTCTGGGAACGGGGCGCCCAAACGGCGGGACCCTTGCTGCGGTTGAGCATGCGAAAGTGGATGCCGCTGAGATCGCCCACATAGCCGATGTCCCCACCCAGGGCGTCAACCTCCCTGGCAAGGTGGCCTTTGGCGGGCCCGCCCAACGAGGGATTGCAGCTCATCCGGCCGACACTTTCGATCTTGAGGATGAAAAGAGCGGTTTTGGCGTCGCGGCGCGCCGAGGCCAGGGCGGCCTCGACCCCGGCGTGGCCACCTCCGACAACTATGACGTCATAATCATGGCTCATGGGCTTTAGCGGTCCAGGCGTTTCCCGAACCATTCATAAAGCGGTTCCAGCCCCCGGTTTTTCAGGGCGGAAACCGCGAACAATCCCTCTTTTCCGAGCCCGAGGCCTTTGGCCAGGAGCTGGAGGGTCTTGGGAACCTTGGTCTTGGGGATCTTGTCCACCTTTGTTGCGACCACGCAATGGTCGATCCCGCGCAGGCGGAGGATCTCCAGCAGCAGGATATCCTTGGGGTCAGCGTCGCGGCGGATATCCACCAGGACGACCATCCCGCGGAGTTGCTCGCGCTGCTCCAGATAATGGTTGACCATCCGACGCCATTTTTCCTGCTCGAGCTGGGACACCTGCGCGTAGCCATAGCCGGGAAGGTCCGTCAGCTGGAGCCTGCCTTCCGTTTTTGCCTGGTCATCCTTCCAGTGGATGAGGAAGAAATTGAGCAGGCGGGTCTTGCCCGGATGAGAACTGGTCTTGGCCAGGCCGCGGCGGTTCGTGAGCAGGTTGATCAGCGTGGATTTGCCCACGTTGCTCCTGCCCGCGACGGCAAATTCGGGATAGGCGCTGGCGGGGTAGTCCTTTGGCTCCACGGAGCTCTTGACGAAAAATGACTGGGTGAATCTGATCATGGTGAGTAGATCACGCTGGAATTTTCGGATTCGCAGATCTCCACTTCGCAGATCCGGGCGGAATTGCCGGCCAGCGATGCTTCAAAGCGTCCGTATATGTATTTGGCAAGGTTTTCCGAAGTGGGGTTGACCCCTGCCAGGGCGGGGAGGTCATTCAGATAGGCGTGGTCGAGCTCCCCCAGGATCCCACTCAGGAGGGTCTTGATCAATTTAAAATCCATGGCCATCCCGATGTCATCGAGTTCGCCGGCAATGATCCCCACACGCACCTTCCAGTTGTGCCCGTGCAGTTTGCAACAGGCGCCTGCGTAGCCTTCAAGCCGGTGCGCGGCGGAAAAAGAATCGGTTACGCTGAGTTTGTACATTCCCGAAACCTCCTCAGAAATACTTTTTGCGGATGAAGATCAGCACCACCAAAATTATCGCCACGATGGAGACCGCCATCACAAGGGCGAAGGCATAGCTCTGGTCCGCGAAGGGCAACCTCACGTTCATCCCGTAGATGCTGGCGATGAGGGTCGGCACGGCCAGGATGATCGTGATCAGGGTGAGGACCTTCATCACCACGTTCAGGTTGTTGGAGATGATCGAGGCAAAGGCGTCCATCATCCCGCTGAGGATGCTGGAATGGATGTTGGCCATCTCGATCGCCTGCTTGTTTTCGATGATCACGTCCTCGATCAGGTCCTCGGCCTCGGGATCCAGATGCAGCCAACGGGAGCGTTGCATCCTCTCGAGGATTATCTCGTTGGATTTGAGGGCGGTGGAAAAATATACCAGGCTCTTTTCCATCAGGGTCAGCCGGATCAGTTCCTTGTTCCGCATGCTCTGGTGGAGTTCATTCTCGATCTTGGCGGTGCGGCGGTTGATCTCCTTTAGGAATTTCAGGAAATAGAGCGAGGTGCGCAGGGCTATCTGCAAAAGGAAACTCTGCTGCGTGATATTGAAGGGGCGGTGTTTGCACTCCAGATATTGGGTGAGCACCTCGTTTTCGAAGAAGGAAACCGTGATCAGCTTGCCCTGCACGGCTATGGCGCCCAAGGGAGCCGTGGTGAAGGGCACCTTGGCCGAACGCTGTTTGTAATAGAGCGGGACGCGCATGATGGTGAGCACGGCGCCGTCCTCAAATTCCATCCGGCTGTTCTCATCGGCGTCCTGGAGGTCCGTGATGAAGTCCTCGGGAAGGTCGAACTGCGTGATGAGCTTTTCGATCTCCTCCTCGGCCGGACTTTCCAGATGTATCCAAAACGCCTCATCATGCGCCAGCGCGGGCTTGAATCGCTGATTGACGATCTTGAAATACTGGATCATGGCAACCTCCTTATCTCTAATTTTTGTTGATTGCCAATTTTTTCAGGATAAGGTTTTATGGCAATATAAATTTACGGAGGCCTGCCAAACCGGGCTGGGGCACATGATCGACCACTGCCCTCCCCCCTTATTGCGAGAGGCAGGTTTCGAGGCCACCAACCCGAACCCAACAGCCGATTATGCGGGTTGGCTTGGAGCAGATATCCCAAAGCCCGGCTTCAGGCAGAGGGAAAGCGCTGAAGCCTGGACGCCATCTTCATGGCTGAGCATGGGTTATGGTTCAGGAACTGCTCTCGTCGATATAGTTCACCAGCTTGGAGAGGGAATTTGTGTAGGAGCCCAGCTCGTTGTCGTACCAGCCGAATATCTTGGCGTGGGTCACGGGCATGTGGATCTCTTTTTTGGCCTTGACTCCGGCCTCCTCGAAATACTGGGGCGGGATGGGGATGAAACTCGTCCTGGTGTGGGTCTCATGCGCCTCGAGGGTGGCGGCCGCCAGGGAGCCGATGATGTCCGCGGAGACGTTTTGCCTCTCGCTGTAAACGAGCAATCCTTTCTGGGCCCCCTCGGAGGCGTCCTTGTAGATCTGGTTCAGGAGCTTCCGGGTCACGGAGGGCTGGCCCAGTTCGTTCATCCTGGTGTGGAAGGTGACGTTGAGGTTGATGAGCGAAACCGTCGTGATGGGGACGCGCACGGAATCAGCCATGAAGCCGATGGCTTTGATCTGGGGCAGGACGAGTTCGAGGGCCTTGGTCACGCCCGTGGTGGAGAGGATGATGTTGTTGAGCACGCTGCGGGATTTGCGCAGGTCTTTGGCGCCCGCCTTGGGCACGGAATCGAGGATGCTTTGGGTGTTCGTCGCGGCGTGGATGGTGCTCATGGAAGCCGTCATGATGTTGGCGGTCTCCTTGTTCTCCAAGAGGGGCTTGATCAGATGTGCCAGGCCTGTCGTGGTGCAGCTTGCCGCGGAGATCAGGTGGTGTTCGCGGGGGTTGTAGCCGAGGTGGTTTATGCCGTAGATCATCGTGGTCGCGTCCTCCGGGATGGTGAGTATTCCGGATCTGCTTTTGAACGGGGCCGAGGCGATGACCTTCAGCGCGCCGGATTCCAGATGCCCGCGCAGGCAGGGTTTTCCGGCTTCCGGCGTGATCGAGGGATCGATGAAACTCCCGGTGCAATCCACAACTATGCGCACCCCTTCGTTCAGCCAGTTGATGTTCTTGGGATCCCTTTCCTTGCGGAGGACCTTGATCGGGACGCCCTCGATCTCCAGGACCGGTTTTTTGGCGTCGAGCACCTTTATCTGGGCTTTGCGCCCCACCATCCCGAAGAGGAATTTGTGGATGTTGCCATAGGTGGAATCGTTCTCGATCACCTGGATGAGGTCGTCGAGGTTTTTGCCCACATCCCGTCCGCAATTGACAATTATGCCCTCAAAATGGCGCAGGTGCACCTGGTTCCAGAGCAACAACTTGCCAATCCTGCCCAGTCCGTTGATGCCGAGCAGCCTTTTGTTTCTCAGGTCGAGGTTCATGGAATACTCCTTATGTGTATTTTTGTAAGTTTTAACTGCGTATCGTTTCCACGGGGTAGTGGCCCAGATAGATAGAGCCGCTGGAGGCGTCGAGCGCGATCCTGTCCCCCGGCTTGAGTTCCCGGTCGCCTATCCGGCAGTGGTTTTCCGCTTCGATGACCTTCAGTTCGCGGCAATTGACCACACAGTTGATGCCCAGGTGGTTGGCCGTGACGGCCGCGTGGGAGGTGACCCCGCCGCGTGAAGTAAGCAGCCCCTGGCAATCGAAAAGCAATTCCATATCCTCGGGAACGGTGTCCGGGCGAACCAAGATCAGGGGCTGGCCTTTTTCCCTGAGGGAATCGATATCCTGGCGGGATATGGCGACGAGGCCGTTGATCACGCCCCTGCCGATGCCGATGCCGCTTCCCAGCAGCTTCAGATCCCGCTTGGGGACGTTGAAGACGGTGACCTCCTGGGTTTTGGTGATCACCTGGTTGCGGGTCTGGAGGATAAAAAGCTGGTCCTCATGGGGCCCCTCGAAGGTGAATTCGATCTCCTGGTGGGGGTAGCCCTTGTCTTCAATGAGCTGGCGGGCCAGTCGGAGCAGTTTCTTATGGATGGCGGGGAATTCCTTCTCCAGGGATTTTTTGGTGGGATGGCGGGCGAGTTTCCGCTCCGCTTCCGAGATCGGCAGGGTGTAGACCAATCCCGCCACGACGTCCTCACCCTGGCTGCAAAGCGTGAAATCCCCGTTCAGGTTGATGCCCGGCTCGCTGCTCCAATCGGCATAGGTGAAGAGGACGCCGGAGCCTGAATCCAGGCTGATATTGCCCAAAACCATCTTCTGCACCGTCACGGCAGTTCCCCAGTCATCCGCGATCTGCAATTTCTGGCGGTAAAGCCTGGCCCGGTCCGTGTTCCAGGAATCCAGAACATGGACGATGGCTTGTTTTATCTGGAGGAAGACGTTCTGCTCGAAAACAACGCCGTGCTCATCGAGGAGCTTCTGGTAGGCGCTGCACATGTCCTGCATCTGTCGGGGGGAGAACTGGGTTTTCAGCTTCACCTTGTGGTGGCGTTTGAAGGCGATCATGATGGCGTCAAACTCGTCGCGGTCTATGCCGTAGGCCATCCCCCAGCTTTGCAGGAGGCGGCGGTAGCAATCCCAGGCGGTCCAGCCGAAATTGTGCATCTTGCTCAGTTGGAGCGTGATGTCGTCGTTCATCCCGATATTGAGGAAGGTGCTCATGGCGCCGGGAAGGCTCATCGGGGCGCCGGAACGCACCGAAAGGAGCAGCGGCCGCTCGGGATCGCCGTATTTGAGGCCGGTCATGGCTTCCATTTTGCCGATATAGGTCTTGATCAGGGAGTCTATCTCACGCCCCATCTCTGGATGGATGCGGATGATATTACGGTAGCGGTAAAGCTCCGTGGTGATCACAAATCCGGGCGGGATGGGAAACTCATATTGGCACATCTTCTTCAGGAAATAGGATTTGGAGCCCAGCAGCACCTGGTTGTCCAGCCTGCCGTTGCTGGTGTGGAGCGGGATGAAGAGCATGTCCGGATCGTAGCTCATAACCTGCCCCATCTCATGGGAGCCGAAGAGCTGCTTCATCGCGTTCAGGGAAAGAAGGATCTGGGCGATGAAGTTATCCATTTCCTGCACCAGGAACGTCGTGGAAAGCAATTTGCGGTAGAATCCCTCGGCAAAGACCTGCCTGGCGGCCTGGCTTTGGTTCCCGCCCGCGTCTTCTTTGTCCGGGGAGGGCGCGTGGCCCAGTTCCTGCTCGTAGAAACGGTAATAATTTTCGTTGATGATCACCGTGATGCTGTTCTTGACCTGCTTGAAGAGGTCGAGATACTGGTCCAGGGAAAGGTTGGTTATTCTCTGCCCGGCCTTGAGCATATCCAGGGCGCTGAGAAAAACCTCGCTGGTGAGGCCTTCCTGCCTGAGGCCCTGTTCAAAGATCTCCAGGATGCGGATGATGCGCTTGAAGGTCTTGGCCGTGATGTAATCCAGGTTCAGCTGCTGGATATTCCTTTCGATCAGGCGCTGCACCATGTTTTCCAGCCGGAAGACCATGCCCATCGCCTCCAGTTTCGGTTCGTGGTACTGCCCGTACATAGAGGGGATGCCCGCGGCTATGTGCCTTTTGTAATATATGTTTTCCCAAGGTTGCGTGGGCCTGGGGTCCAGGATCACCTGGTTCAGTTTGCCGATGTACCCCATCATCAGCCGGATGCTGTTGTCAAAATCGTTGCGGTCCAGGCTCTGCCTCAGGCGGATCTGCTCCTTGTGGTTGAACCACTTGTATCGGGTGAGGAATTTGACGATGTCGTAGGAATTCAGGTCATATTTGTCCAGAAGCAGATAGTAGATGTGGCAGAGGAGTTCCAGCCGTTCCAGATAGATCCCGGGTTTGGCTCCCTTGTTCGCAAAAAGTGTTGCCGCGCTCTGCCAGGTTTGGCCCAGCAGGCTGTCCACGCTGAGCTTGTTTTCCTCCAGGAATTTGTTTACGGCCTTGCTCTGAGCCCTCAGGCGGGCATCCGGTTCCCTCAGGGTCTCCTCCACATCCCGGGGTATCAATCCGTGCAGGTGTTTCAGGTCCAGATCCGTCCAGAAGAGCAGGATCTGCCTGAGCAGGTTGATGTGGGTGTTGTTGCTTTCCGTGTGCACCTGTTTGCGGATGAAGTGCATCAGCCTGTCCTGACGGGAGCCGACCTCGTCGATCTGGGTGCTCAGGTCGCGGATGTCCCCCTCGGCGCCGATCTCCTGGTAAAATACGGGGAAGAGGCGCAGGAGGTGCTTCACCTGCACGTAGAGCGGCTTGATCCTGCTGTTCAGGAAAGCCGAGACGTCCTTCTGGAAAAGGTCCGTATCCGAGATGAAGACGCCTTTCTGGGTGAGGGCGATGCTCAGCGCGGCCAGGAGGTCCTTGCAAAAGAGAGGGGCAATGCCGATGAGTTCCAGCCACACGCGGATGTTCTTGATGTGGTTTTTGTTGCTGATTATCTGCCAGTCACGGTCTATCCTGATCTCACCCGGGGGAATGAAACCCAGGTCGATTATCCTGCGCAGGCAGTGCTTGCCCAGCTCCGGCTCGCGCTTATCCAGTACGGCCCTGCCTATGGTGAGGACGCAATCCAGAACGATGCTGGAATGAACGTCCCGGAATCCCTCCAGGGTGTCGAACACGCTGTCCATCAGCAGGTTGATATCCTTGGGGGAAAGGGATTTGTGGATCTCGGAAAGGAGCCTGTTCAGATCCCAGAGCAGATGGTCGCTCAGGGAGGACATCGCGGGCAGGCTCAAAAGGTAGAAGATGTAATGGATCTTGCCCTGCAAACTGCTGAACTGGGTGATCATGTCCCGGTGGCGGGTGGCGATGTCGTTGTAGGAACTGATGGATCCAAGGTCGGATAGTTTTCTGGCCTGTTCCAGCCTGTCCAGTTGTTCCGCGAAATACTCATCCCCCAGCTCGCTTTCCAGTTTTTCCTTTTCCAGGGTGATGAATGAAGAGTATTTATCGTACCAGTAACCGATCCCGGCCTGATCCCGCCACAACTTGAGGGATCCACTGAGAACGGCTTTGAGGAGGTCGCGGATCTGGGCGGGCTTGTTCAGCCTTTCGGCAAGTTTCAAAAGGTTCTTGCGGCACACTTCGGAGAGGGGGAGGAAGATCTCCGGCGAGTTTTGGTGCCACTCTTGCAAATAGGCAAAAGCGTGCTGTAAAACCTCCCGGGAAATGTTTTCCTGCCCTGCCAGGGCGCCGATGAAGGCAAGGTATTCGGTGAGGACCTTCTGCTTCGTAACCTCGTCGCGCGCCTTTTCCGCGATGGCTGAAAATATCCCGATTATCAGCTTCATCGCCTTGTCGCTCTCATCCAGCTTCCCGTAGAACCAGAGGTCTCCCAGGACGCTCTGGCGCATGAGCTCAAGCGCGTCCACCAGGTTGGCGTAGGGATGGTGGAGTTCTTCCAGAAATTTACGGGTGCGCTGCTGGATGCCGAAATAATCGCTGCTGCAATCCAGCAACCATTGGCTTTCCGGCGGCAGGACGAGATCCTCCACCTTGGTCAGGGCAAGATTGTCCTCCAGCGCCTGTGATTCAAACTTATCCAATTCTCTCCCCTAATGCTTGTTATTGACTGCTAATTCCCGCGGTGAGAAAGGCCGGCCAGGCCAAACCTCACCCACCCGTTACTTGTCTAATAAATAATTACGTTTCTTTTGTCAAGCAGCTTGTTTGTTCCCCGGAACCGCGGCCGTATTTTCACTTGTTCCGGGTCTTTCCTGATTTTTGATTGACAAAATTGGCTTTGATGCCAATGGTGAAAAACAATGAACAGGAGAGAAGATGCCCGATAAAAGCAACGCGCTGCATGAATTCACGCCTGATGAGGTGTGGAAATGGAAACTGATGGAAGATAAATTCGACCAGGTGCTCAAGCTGCACGATTATTTGGAGGTACGACTCTCCATCCTGCAGGATCGCGAACTGATCCAGAAAGGCATCACCGCCCTCATGCAGGGAAAGGAGCCAGGCAACGCTGGGGACAGGACGCTCGATCTCTGCCGCAGTGATGGTGATCCGAACCAGCTGAGCCTCCGTCCGGAAGGAACGATAAGCGTTTTGCAGTACACGGCCAAACATTACCGCAAGGGGGATATCCACCGCTATTACTACCATGGCCCGATGTTCCGCAGTCAGCGGGGCGGCGTTGCCGAAGTGACCAACCAGCTTGGGATCGAGCTTTTGGGCAGCGACAGCGTTTTCTCCGAGAACGAGGTCATCAGCCTAGGGATGCGCCTTTTACGAGAGATGGGCTTCCGGGAGGCGAGCCTCAGGCTAAACAGTTATGGCTGCCTCAACTGCCGGAGCGATTTTTACGCCGATGTCTGCGCCTATCTGGAAAAACACAAAAAGGATTATTGCCAGAAATGCTATGAGGAACTCTGCGCCAATCCCTTCGCCGATACCCACTGCAAACTCAAAAGCTGCCAACACGATGCGCACAAGGGCCCCCAAATCGTCGATTACCTCTGTGATAAATGCCAAAACCATTTCCGGCAGATCCAAAAAACCCAGGCCAATCTCGGACATCCCTACAAAGTGGATCCCTGCCTCTACAAGAATTTTTCCTATTACAACGCGGCGGTGTTCGATTTCGTTATCAATGGCGGTGGCCATGAGGTAACGGCAGGCGGCGGAGGCAGGTACGATTTCCTTTCGGAACGCATCACGAGGCGCAAGATCCCGGCCGTGGGCTTTTACCTCGATCTGGACGAGATCTTCCGCCTGATGGACCAGCGCGGCCTCTTCAGGGTCTGGGAGGAGGATTTTGCCGTCTATATCTGCGCGCAATCCCCGGGCATGGACATGATGATGCTGCAGATCGCCCAGGAACTGCACACCCAAAACATCAAGACGGTCCTAAGCCCGGAGAACCGGAGCACGGAAACCGAGATCAAACACGCGCGGGACAACAAATGCCACCTGATGGTCATCATCAGGGAGGACAACATCCGCGACGGCAAGCTTCTTTTATACAACCTGAGCCGCGAAGACCAGGCCTACATAGCCCTGAACCGCGTCACCCAAGCGATAGACATCGCGCGAAGATCACTGAAAAAAGAGTAAGGAGACAAGATATGCAATCAGTCAGTACAAA
Source organism: uncultured Candidatus Cloacimonadota bacterium (assembly GCA_964427765.1). Lineage (GTDB taxonomy): Bacteria > Cloacimonadota > Cloacimonadia > Cloacimonadales > Cloacimonadaceae > Syntrophosphaera. Next base: position 10,472 of record CAYRVG010000035.1, on the reverse strand, counting down.
CAAGGCCGCCCCGGCCGTCGGCCCCTATTCCCAGGCTGTGTCCCATGAGAACATGCTTTTTGTTTCGGGGCAACTGGGCATTGATCCCGAAACGGGCTTGATGCCGAACAGCTTTGAGGAACAGTCAAACCTCGTCTTTGCCAATATCAAGGCCGTGTTGGAAGCCGCAAATATGCACATGGCCAACATCATGAAGGTCAGCGTGTTCCTCAAGGACATGGAGAATTTTGCCGCCCTGAACGAGATCTACAAACACCATTTCTCCTCGCCCTTCCCGGCCAGGGAGGCGATCGAGGTTGCCCGGCTGCCCAAGGACGGCCAGATCGAGATCTCCGTGATCGCCATGAGGGATGCATGAGCATAACCACCAAGACCGGCGACAGTGGCCAGACCTCGCTTTACAGCGGTGAAAGGCTCTGGAAGGACGAAATCCGCATGGAGACCTACGGTACCCTCGATGAACTCAACGCGTTTATCTGCAACGCCAGGCACCTTGTGGAGGATCCGGCATCCGATGACATCCTCGACGGCATTCAGGAAAAACTCAGCCGGCTCATGAGCGAATTCGCCTCAACAGACGGCTCTTTCAAACATCCCCTGGGCCAGGCTGAAGTGGACCGGATCACAGACCAGATCCACGCTCTGGAAAAGAAGACCGCCCTGAGAGGATTTGTCAAATGCGCCTCCACCAGGGCGTCGGCCAGGCTGGATATCTGCCGCACCGTGGCCCGCCGGGCTGAGAGATGCGCCGTGAGACTCTCTCGCAAGGAGGAGGTCAACCCCCTGCTTTTGCAGTATCTGAACCGGCTATCAGACCTCCTGTTCATTCTGGCGCGCTCACTGGAAGCCGAACACGGCTCCCTTCTCTACAAAAAGGAGACGGACTGAAAATATGGCCGGGACAATCCAAAAACTGAAAAGGAGTTAATAAATGTATAAAATAGTTTTGATCCGCCATGGCGAAAGCATCTGGAACAAGGAAAACCTCTTCACTGGCTGGACCGACGTGGACCTTTCCGAAAAGGGGATGGAGGAAGCGCACGCCGCCGGGAAGCGGCTCAAGGAGGATGGCTTTGAATTTGACGAGGCCTGGACATCTGTGCTCAAGCGCGCCATCCGGACCCTGTGGATAGTGCTGGACGAGATGGACCTGATGTATCTCCCCATAAACCTGGATTGGCGTCTGAACGAACGCCATTACGGCGCTCTGCAGGGTCTCAACAAGGCTGAGACCGCGGCCAAACACGGCGCGGAAAAGGTCCATGTTTGGCGCCGTAGTTACGACATTCCGCCACCTCCGCTGGAAAAAGACGACCCGCGCCATCCCGGCAAGGACCCGCGCTATGAACATTTGACGCCGGAGCAGATCCCCCTCTGCGAATCCCTCAAGGACACCTGCAAGCGGACTATGCCCTTCTGGAAAGAAGTGATAATCCCCAGGCTCGTTGCCGGCAGAAGGATGATCGTTTCCGCGCATGGGAACAGCCTTCGCGCCATCGTCAAAAATCTGGACAACATCAGCGATGCGGACATCCCCTCCCTGAACATCCCGACCGGCATTCCCCTCATCTATGAATTCAATGACGACCTTACAGTCAATAAACGTTATTACCTGGCCGATCCCGATGAGATCGCCAAAGCCGAGGCAGCCGTGGCGAACCAGGCCAAAGTGAAGAAGTAGATTTTTCTTGACGTATCAGGCTTAAATATCATAATGGCAAAAAACAAGCAAGGAGTTCGAAATGGCAGTAAAAATTGATAAAGACACCTGCATCGGCTGCGGCGCCTGCGTGGACGTGTGTCCCGTAAACGCCCTTTCCATGAAAGACGACAAGGCCGTGTGCGACGCCGACCTCTGCATAGATTGCGGCGCCTGCATCAGCACCTGCCCCGTGCAAGCAATAACCGAATAAGCAGCAGGATCTGATTTGAGAGCGGAAGAGGGCAATCCCTTCTTTCGCTTTCTTTTTTATGCGTATCTTTCTCAGCCCAGGGAGGTTATCATGAAACGCACACTTTTCTTTTTGATTTTTGCCCTTGCCTGTTTCTGCGCTTTTGCGGATACGGACGTGAGCGGCAGCCAGTCCGGCACCTGGAACCTGGCCGGCAGCCCCTACAACGTGATCGGCGACATCACCATTCCCTCAGGCAGCGACCTCTTGATCATGCCCGGGGTGCAGGTCGTCGTGATGGGGGATTACCAGATCACGGCCGAGGGAACCCTCACCGCCACGGGGACCGAGGCGGACAGCATCTTCTTCTACAACGGCCAGGCCATCCCCGAAGCCCTTTGGGGCGGCATCCGCCTGGAAAACGAGGTCCAGACGAGCAATATCCAGTTCTGCTACATCGAGAAAGCGGAGATCGGGATAAACTCCATCAATTCACCCGCCAACATTTCCTACAACCGCTTCACCCTCAACGAAAAGGCCCTCCAACTCTACGGCATCGGTGATCCGGACCCCGCGACCGTCCAGGTGGACTATAACATCGTCGAATACAGCATCCAGAACGGGATAATGGTATCTCAAAATTCCAACGGGGTCATCGAGAACAACGAGATCCGCTACAACGGCACCGGAACCCAATACCGCGGGGCTATTCAGCTCTCCAACCAGTCCCAGGGCGGTTATTGCAGCCCCCTGATCCAAAACAACCACATCCACCACAATTTCAAGCAGGGCATCACCGCCTGGGATATCTACGGTGACAACGGCATCCATCCCGAGATCCTGGACAACGTCATCGAGCATAATCTCACTGGCATCTACTTGCTCAATTCATCCGGCTACGTGGCGGATAACGTCATCCGGTACAACTTCATCACCGGGGACGCCAATTCCGGCGCCGGGGTGATGGTCGCCGGGGGAACCAGCGTGCCCTATTTTGAGCGTAATGAGATCTATGGTAATTTCACCGGCTTTTACCTGGGCAACAACGCCCAGCCCTGCCTGGGAAACCTGGATATCTACCACGCCTGGGCCCAGGGCGAGAATGAGATCTATGACAACATCGACGAATCCAACACCCTGCATAGCGTCTACTGCTATTCCTACACCACTCCCGGCATGATTATAAAAGCTGAAAACAACTACTGGGGAACGGACGATCCGGCCGAAATTGCCCTCGGGATCCATGACCAGAATGACAGCGCTTCCCTGCCACTGGTGGATTTCGAACCGTACCTGACCGGGCAGGACGAGACCCTCGTGAACGGCACGATCACATACAACGGGGTGTTCACGCTTACCAACCACCGCATCCAGTTCGTCAGCCAAGCTACGGGTGATGTTTTTCAGGAATTAACGGTCGATCCCAACCAACCTTTTTCCTATTCCCTGGATCTGACGGAAGGATTTTATGTCGTCGTTCTGGCGGACGCCGAGGGGACGGACCAGACCCAGTTCGGCTCTCCCGGCGGATTGCTGGATCCGACTGTCTTCTATCCCGATCCGACAGATCCCATAAATGTCGGCGCGATCGAGATCCAGGACACCCTTCCTCCGCGCTACCAGGAGGTTGGGGCGCCAATGGACATCGAAGGACAGCTTTGCCATCCTGTCTATAACAGCTTCTTCGTTTACCACTGGGAATATATCAACTGGCTCTACCAGGATGGGGATTATCTCTATATCCGGCGCCACACGCGCTATGACGATGCCCTGAATACGGATTATGATTTCCCCGTGGGCACGGTCTGGGACAAGATCGAGAATGTCGGCTACAACGACACCTGGACCCGCACCGAGATCGTGGACGACTCAGGAACGATCCGGCAATCAGACGTCGTCTGCAAATTAGTATCCACCGAACCTGACAACCCGGATAACCAATACATGCTGCTTATCCAGCGTAATCAGGATGACGACGCCCTGCTCAGCAATCGCCTTCATTCCGACGATCTGCACCGGATCTACCATCATGCAGATGGCATGGTCCTCCGCTGCGAGGATATCGTCACGGACGTCCAGGGTTACCATCTTGTGGAGGGAAACCTCTGGGAATTCCATCCCCTCCCGCCCTATTTTTATCCCACCTTCCTCAGCTACGACTACATTGAGCATGATCTGGACAATACGCATCTGACCCTGTACTGGCAGGGACCGATGGATGACGGCACAAATGAATGGACAAATTATCGCCTTTGTAATTCCGGACAGACCTTCACCGAAGTACCCTTCATGCAGAACTACTGGCACACAGAGGAACTCATGCCCGGAAATTATTATTTAACGGTGCGCGCCACGGATGGAACGAACGAAAGCCCCTGCAGCAACGGGGTGTCCCTGATCGTTGTATCGGCTGATGACCCGGCCGCGACCCCTCCGGCTCTTTCCATCCAACCCAACCCCGCCTCGCTTTCCCGGAACGGAGGTCTGGAGATCCTGATCAAAAGCGGCAGAGCCCTGAAAGGAAGGATCGATATCCACAACCTGCGCGGGCAACTTGTCAGAAGCATTCCCGTTTCCTCCCCAGGGGATTTTTTCCACAGATGGGATCTTCGGGACGATGGCGGCAGCCTCTGCTCCTCCGGGATCTATTTCCTCAAGGTTCTGATCAAGGGGGAGGAATCCCTGTTGCGCAGGCTGGCGGTGATGAAGTAACGATCATTCTGATGTAAAGTATGAAAGTGGGTTATCTCGAGGCGTGCGATAAAGGAGCCTGGGTATGGAGTATGTTTTTTGCCGGAATGAATAGTATCAATGGCAGGAAGAGGATCTGCCTCCTTTTCCTGCTATTTTCCGTCATTAGCGCATCCCTGGGCGCGGAACTCGTCCAGGTGGGCGAAGGTGACCTCATCAACGAGAATCTGCCCTGGGAGCCGGCACGGATCTATAGTTATACCCAGCAGGTCTATCTTTCCCCCGAGATCGGCATCTCCGGCTACGTGAATTCCCTCGCTTTCCAATACACGGTGTCCAGCAACATCTTCCTGCCCTGTAACCAGAATATCAGGATCTGGATGGGAAACACGCCCCGTGGACAGTTGGAAAACTGGGTGCCGCTGGACAGCCTTGAACTCGTGTACGACGGCACTCTCTCCCAAACTGATTTCTCCGGTGGCCTGCCCGGACAGGGCTGGTTGAATATCGATCTTGACGCTCCCTTTCTGTATGATTCTGAATACAATCTGCTTATCGCCGTGGACGAGAACACACCGGATTACAGCTCCACCGCGGATGATTTTTACTGCTCCGCGGATACTGCTAACCGGGGCATTGTCTTCATGGACCAGAACGTAAACCCCGATCCCGCGGATCCTCCGGACTCCGGATTTTACCTCCGGCAGGCTTTTGCCAACCTGCGCCTGGATATCACCGTTTACAGCCTGACGCCGTATCAACCGCTGCCCCCGGACCAGGCCACCGGAGTGGATCTGGATACCGTTTTACAGTGGCAGAGCGACGCGGATTCCTTCGATATTTACCTGGGCACCTCTCCCTCGGACCTGAACCTGATGTCCGCGGGCCTCACCCAGACGGAGTGGAACTTACCCGAGCCTTTGCAGATGCTGCAGACCCACTTTTGGCAGGTTGTCGCGCACCACGAAGATGAGGAATACCCCGGGCCCGTCTGGAGTTTCACCACCCGTGGCGAGGGCATTTCCCCACCCCAAGATCTGAGCGCGTATTTCAGCAATGACCACGTCCAGTTGAATTGGGAAGCGCCGCTGGAAGGAAATCCCGTGCAATACAGGATCTTCCGCGATGGCACTTTCTTTGCCACCAGCCAGGATCTTGACTACCAGGATCCTGAGGTAAGCCCCGGCGAGGTGCATTACTACTTTGTGAAGGCGGAAAACGCCCTGGGCGAGATCTCCGGACCTTCAAACACCGTCTCCGTGCACATTCCGGAGGACATCCCCAACCTCATTCTGCAGCAGGGTTTTGAGGATTGCGCGCCCTTCAGCCAGAACATCCCCGGCTGGCAAAACCTGGATCTGGATGAATCACCAACCTGGGGATGGTCGAACACCGATTTCCCTGGCGAGGGCGATCCACTGGCCTGGCTGGCCTTTTTTCCGGCGCAAACCTCCCCGCCTCTCACGTCCGTTACACCCCACACAGGCGCCGCGACGCTGGTTTCCATAAGCGCCACATCCCCGCCCAGCGACGACTGGCTCATCTCACCCCTCCTGAACCTGGGAACCCGGCCCCAGCTTGCTTTCTGGGCGCGTTCCCACACCGCGGATTACGGCCTGGAAAGGCTGAAAGTCCTGCTCTCGACCACGGATCCCGACCCGGCTTATTTCACTCCCCTCCACGCCGGCAACTGGCTGGAAGTCCCAACCGACTGGACCGAATACGCTTACGACCTCTCGACCTGGGCCGGTCAAAGCGTTTATCTGGCCTGGAACGCTGTTTCCTGGGACGCCTTCGCGCTGTATCTGGACGATATGGTCATCACCGGCGAGGGAGGTTACGTCCCCCTCTCTGAAGAACTTGCGCCCTCACCTGGCCTGAGGATCTATCCAAACCCCAGCCGGGGAGAGTTCGCGATCGCCAATTCCTCCAAAGAGAAGTTTGACCTCGCCATATTCGACCTGCGCGGGAGAAAGCTGTTCAAGGCCCGCGATCTGGAGAATTTCAAAAGCTCCGGGCATTCATTGGACCTGCCTTCGGGAGTGTATTTCCTGCGCCTGGAAACTTCCGGGAAATGCCAGACCAGCCGCCTGGCGATCATCAAATGAGTGAATTTCCCCCCTTGCCGGACATTGACGATTTCATCTCGATGCTGCGGCGGGACAAGCAGTTCCGGGATAATATCGTCGCCACGCAGGAACTCGAACCGGTGGAGGCCGTCTGGGATGAGTTTCCTCCGCAGATATTGCCCGAACTGAAGGCGATGCTGCAAAGCCAGGGGATCCACAAGCTTTTCAAACACCAGCGGAAGGCCATCGACGCCGCGTTAAACGGGGAAAACCTCGTCCTCAGCACCGGGGTGGCCAGTGGCAAAAGCCTTTGCTATCAGTTCCCCATCCTCCAGGATATCCTGATCGATCCCCAAAGCCGGTCCCTGCTGCTTTTCCCCACCAAGGCCCTCGCCCAGGACCAGCAACAGAAGATGCTTTCGCTGATCCTGGAACTGGCGCGCCGGAACCCCCAAGCGCCCCGCGCCAACTGCGGCATATACGACGGCGACACGGCAAATGAAGCGCGCCGGGGCATCCGCAGCCAGGCCAATCTGATCTTCTCCAATCCGGACATGCTGCACCTGGGCATATTGCCCAACCACACCCTCTGGAGCGCCTTTTTCGCCAATCTGAAATGGGTGGTGATCGATGAGGTCCATATCTATCGCGGGGTTTTCGGCTCCCATTTTGCCAACGTTTTGCGCCGCCTGAAACGCGTCTGCGCCCTGTATGGCTCCTCCCCGCAATTCATCTGCACCTCCGCCACCCTCGCCAACGCCAGGCAACTCGCGGAGGACCTTCTGGAAAGCCCAGTCCGGCTCATTGATGAGGATTCCTCACCCCACGGCAGGAGGGTCTTCATGATCATCAATCCGCCCGTCGTGGATTCCAACCTCGGTATCCGGCGCAGCGCCCTGATGGAATCCACCGCCCTCGCCAAACGCTTTTTGCACACCTCCGGGCAGGCCATCCTCTTTTGCGGATCACGGCGCAGCGTGGAGATCCTCTACCTCTACCTGGCCGGCAAGGATTTTTACAAGGAAAGGGTGCGCAGCTACCGCAGCGGCTACCTCGCGGAAAACCGGCGCGCCATCGAAAGGGAATTGCGCGCGGGCGAGACCGGCCTCGTGGTCTCCACTAACGCTCTGGAACTGGGAATTGATATCGGCGGTCTGGACGCCGTTTTCCTGAACGCCTATCCCGGGACGATCTCCGCCACCCGCCAGCAAGCCGGCAGAGCGGGGAGGAAACTCAACACGGCCCTCGCGGTCCTGGTCGCGAGCGCCAACCCCCTGGACCAATACATCTGCCAGAACCCGGGCTACCTCTTCGAAAACAATCCCGAACACGCCCTGATCGCGCCCGACCACCACGAGATCCTCCAATCCCAGCTCCTCTGCGCCATTCACGACATGGCCCTGCTTGATACAGAGGGCTTCGGCAGCCTGGGCAGCGAACACATTCACCCCTATCTGGAGGTGCTGGTGAGGGAAGGACTCGCCCGCAAGGCCGGCAACCGCTACACGGGGGTTCTGGGTGCCTATCCCGCTGCCGAGGTCTCATTGCGCAATATTTCCGACCAGTTCCAGATCACCCACGGCGAGGAATTGCTCGGCTGGGTGGATGGCGCCAGCGCGCTCTGGATGGTGCATCCGGAGGCCATCTATCTGGATCGCGGGGACACCTGGATCGTCCGCAAACTTGATCTGGAACAGCGCAAAGCGGAGGTCGAGCCTGTCCCGGTCAACTATTTCACCCAGCCCACCCGCAGCACCGAGATCGAATGCGATTCCCTCCTGAACCGCCAAACTTGCAGGGGCGCGGAAAAATACCTCGGCAAGGTGACCGTCACCACCACCATCACTGGTTTTAAAAAACTCAAATTCTTCACCCAGGAAATCCTCGGCCGCGAGCCGCTGGACCTGCCCCCAACCCAGCTCAAGACCGTCGCCTGGTGGATCGGCATCAAACCCGAAACGGTGGCCAAGGTCAAGGCACTGGGGCTCTGGAACGTGAGCCCGAACGACTATGGCAGGGATTGGGGCGTCATCTCCGCCAGAATCCGCAAACGGGACAACTACACCTGCCAACACTGCGGACTCGTCGAGACCGAAACCAGCCACCACGTCCACCACAAGATCCCCTTCCGCCAGTTTGCCACCGCCGAAGAGGCCAACGCCCCGGAAAACCTCGTCACCCTCTGCTCCCGCTGCCACCGCCTCGCGGAGCAGAACGTGATGGTCCAGAGCGGGATATCCGCCCTCGGGCACCTGCTGGTGAACCTCGCCCCCTTCTTTGTGATGTGTGACCGCAAGGACCTGGACGTCTTCACCGAGGACCGCTCCCCCCTCGCGAACGGCAATCCCGTCGTTTTGATATATGACAACATCTCCGGCGGTATCGGTCTCTCCCGCAAACTCTTCGATCTGCACGACAGGATCCTCTCCGCCGCCCTGAACCTGGTCTCCAAATGCCCCTGCAAAATGGGATGCCCCTCCTGCGTGGGCCCCGTCGCGGAAAACGGCGAGGGCGCCAAAGACCACGCCATCGCCATCCTGCGGGAACTGGTGGAAAATGATTAGCCGCAGCATCCAGATCCTGGCCGTCCACACTCTGTTGATCCGCCCGCCTCGGCGCCGATCTCTTCAGGGGGGGGAACATACAGCAGATCCCACCCTCTCGCGGAAACCGCTGGCTGTGCCTTGCGGATCGCCATAAATAAAAGGATGACAATGAAAGAATTAAGCGTCTGCGGAGTTTGCTGCCGCACTGATTGCCGGGCGTATAAAACAGAATGCGCCGGCTGCAATGAACTCGATGGAAAGATCCCCTGGGCGGTCTTTTACGGCAAAGAATATTGCCCCATAGTCGAATGCGCCAGGACCAGAGGCTTCTCCTCCTGCGGCGAATGCGGGCTCGCGCCCTGCCAGGTCTGGCTGGACACCCGCGATCCCGATGCCTCTGATGAGCAGTTCGCCGCCGATATCGCCAGCCGGCTGAAAAATCTGCAGGAATTCAAAACCAGCTCCTGACGCGGTGAATTTCCTCCTGCCCTGTCCCCAGGGCAATTACCCCGCCCGGAATAAGTGATCGCCACGCCGACCTTCCCGGCATCTGCAAAACCACCTAAATACAATGGATTACCCAGTTCCAGGACGGGTCAACTTTATCCCCGACTGCCTGAGCACGCTAGTCCAGCTTCGGGCTGAAGGCCCCTGCGCAGGCAGCTTAAGGCAGTTCTTTGGATTGATCCGCAAATGCCGGTTTTGGAAAGGTGGGGGAATTGATTAATTGATAGAAATGATTGATTTGATATTGCTATGAACTTCTATCCAAATCCGGACCCTTGTTTGCACCTCATCCAGTTCCATCCACTCCAGCAAGTCGTGATGACAGAGATAAGGAGTGGCCGGATTCCCCGCAAAGACGCGCAGCAGGTTTTAACCGGCGGGAACGCCTATCGTTCCTCTGGACCCCGGATCAAGTCCGGGGTGACGTAAAGCGTGACAATCAACTCTTAACTGAATAAAACACCTTGGGTTTTGAACCTCCCGCCACCTACCCACAACCGCCTGAGTTCCCGCTGGTTCAGCGTTTATTCAGAGCGAGGTCAGCGGGGGATCAGCGTTTCACAGATGAGGAACCTTTCCCTCTATATATATGGTTTCACATCTTTTTGGCAGGGGGTGATAACGCGGGAAAGAATAGAACTCGGATGACGCTGGTCATGGGGAACTTTTGAGCGGTAACCCTTTAAAGTATCCAGTCTGAAAATCGTCAAGGGAATAGTCGCGAAACATATCGCAATTAATGGGTAACAGCATAAGATCATAAGGTT
>CAYRVG010000034.1:0-2210 GCA_964427765.1 uncultured Candidatus Cloacimonadota bacterium | reverse complement strand
TCCGCCACGGTGACGAATTCCGCCTCGGGGATCTGCGCGACAGCTTCAAAATGGTTCTTGGAGATCCTTCCGCAGCCGATCAGGCCTAATCTTACTTTTTTCATTATTGGCTCAAACTCCACTATTCTTTGATCATTGTTGTCAATCGCAAGAAATCAATTCAGCAATGCTATGACATATGCACACACTATGCAAAGCCGTTTTTTGTAAAGTTATTTATGGCAGCCGGCCAATTTTTCCATCTTTGTCAAGATAAAAGAGCATTGACAAAAACCGCGGCATTCCATTGATGGATATCTCATAAGAGGAAAAATGCGAAAACTGCTTATAATCACAGACATGTATCCACATCAGACCAAGACCGTATCCGGAACATTCGTCCAGCTGCAGGCGGAACATCTGTCACGCTGGTATGACGTGAAGGTCGTGAGCACTTTTTTTCCCGTGGAACATAAAGTGGTTGCAACCCGGGAAGGAGGTTATGAGCTGATAAGCATAGATTGGCCGGTGCGGAGATTTTTCCCGCTGAATGTTATCAACTACCGGCGTTACGCCTTGCCGGTGATACGCAAGGTCATCCGGGATTGGAAGCCCGACCTCATCCACGTGCATGATTGCCGCCATATCCCAGAACTTTATTGCCTGGCGCGGATCCTATCCCCATTGCCCATCAGGAAATTCCTGACCGTCCATGCCGTGATCACCCTGCCGGAAAGAGGGGAGACTTTTTTGCATTCGCTGTGTTACCGCCTGACGATCAGATCCGCGTTCAAGGGATGGACGCATGTCTTCTGCGTGAATGATGAATTGCGCGAGCGCCTAAGGGAATATGTGCCGCTTGAGCGAACCTCCAACATCGGGAACGCCGTGCCCCCGATCCCTGCCCATGAAGTGCCGTCGGACCTGGTAAACTGGATGAAAAAAGACAGCTTCAAGATAATCAGCGTAGGCAGATTGGTCTCCACCAAAGGTTTCGATCTGCTGATCAAGGCCGTAAAGCGGATCTCGGATAAGGGGCATCCGGTTCAGCTGATGATCGTGGGCGAAGGCAGGGAAAACAAGAACTTGCGGAATCTGGCGGAGAAGCTTGGTTTATCCGCGCGAGTGCGGTTCACAGGGGCTTTGGACAACTCCCTGGTGCGAAATATCTATGGATATTTTGACGTCTTCGCGCTTCCCAGCTTCCGGGAGACCTTTGGCGTGGTCTATCTGGAGGCGATGTCCGCGGGGATCCCCGTGGTGGGAGTCAGGGGACACGGCATTGACGGGATCATAGAAGACAGAGTGACGGGGCTTCTGAGCCTGCCCAAAGACCTGAACGACCTGGAAGGGGCGCTAACCTGGCTCATCAACCATCCCAAGGAAGCGAAAGAGATCGCGGAAAAAGGCAGGGAACTGGTTTCGCGGGAATACGGCATGGACAGCCTGATCGTAAGACTGAGAGAAAAATATGAAGCCTGAGATCCTGATGCTGGTCAATGAATTCCCCCCCACCGGGGAAAGCGGTGTGCAGCGTCCGCTTAAATTTCTCAAATATCTGGACAGGGCGGGCTGGAAAACCCACGTAGTCACCCCGGCAAAGCCCACCAAAACCGTTCTGGACCACAGCCTATGCGAGGAAATACCACGTTCCGCGAAGATCCATAGAACAGGCAGCCTCGGCTTTGGAGGCAGGAGCGTGGACCGAGTGGCGGAGGTGAAACTCTCAGCCGGGCAAAAGAAGTTCGGGCTTGCATCCCTGCTTTCTAAAATGCTGCAACTCATTAACCACCTGATATTTCCGATTGACAAACAGATAGGTTGGGTTCCATTCGCGTATCTAAAAGCCTGCCAATTAATAAAATTACACCATATCAAAAATGTCTACATCACGGCTTATCCATACTCCGCGTTTCTGGCTGGGACCCTCCTCAAACGCAGGTTCAAGAAGAGGATCTTCTGGGTGGCGGATTACCGAGACGCCTGGCAGTTCGAGCCCTTGATGGCGGAAAAGCTGCCCGCGTTCAGGATGCGGATCATCAGGAAACTGGATGAGCTCGTCCTCAGAACCTGCGATATCGCCCTGTTCACGACGGAAGCGGTCCGTCAGACCTACATCGGGCATTATCCCTGGGTCGGGAACAAATCCAGCACGATCACCAACGGCTATGATGAGGACGATTTCAAGAATCTGAAGCCAATTTCCTTTGAGAAGTTTACCATTCTCTTCA
>CAYRVG010000033.1:0-15218 GCA_964427765.1 uncultured Candidatus Cloacimonadota bacterium | reverse complement strand
GGCAGGTTGGTTGAGAAATTGTTGTAGAACTGGATCGCCGTGAGCAGGCCGCCGATGTTCAACTCGGAAGCCAGATAGATCGTCTCGAACAGCGAGTTCATATAGTACATGTCCACAGGCATGCGTCCAGTGCTGCCGCCCTGGCCGACCGTCACGGCAACGATGCCCGCCTGCTGGACGACCACGTTCAGATGGGACGTCTCGTTGTTCGTGGCAATTTCATCCCCGGCCAGCTCAACCTCACCCCAGATATAGGTGGGACCGATTTCGGTGGGAGTCCAGGGAATTGAGAACTGCAGTGTTTCCAGGGATTCGATCGTGACTCCGGGTACGGAACCGACCTCAACATCCCCTTCCTTCATCAGTTTCACGGTATAGGTATCCTGCGTTGCCGTCCCGTTGTTTTTTTACGGTTACTGTGTAATCAGTGGCCGCGCCGACGCTGGGGGTCGTGTTTCCAGTGATGGAAAGCGCGCCCATGTCGTTGATGATCGCCTGGCCGCTGTAGAAGATCGTGGTCTTGGGAAATTGCCCGGTGAGAGTCCCAGCCGGAGGGTTGGCAGGATCATAGGTCGTGCTGTCACTGTAACTATTCCGGGCACGGTTATTTCCGATCGTCTGACACAGGAAATTATCGCTGGAGGAATAATACACCGCATCCATGGGGCGGTTCACCATCATCACCAGGTTGCCGGGCGTGTGCATATACGGTGTCTGCAGCGGAATGGTGATGGTGTTGGCTCCGGCGGGATACTGCACCACGCCGTCAAAGACCAGGGTCATCTGGGTGGAGGGAATGTATCCTCCGCTCAGGTCCTGAAGGTTGGTGGTGCCGAGCCAGATCTTGGTGGCGCCGTTGGGCAGGTTGGTTGTGAAATTATTGTAGAACTGCAGCGAGGTGATGGTGCCGCTGACAAACCCAAGTTCATCGGGGTAGAAGAGGCACTCGTAGAGCGAGTTCTTCCAAAAGAAATCCATCGGCAGGCGCGCGTTTTCGTTACCGTCACCGATCGTAACGGCCTGCACTCCCGCGGGCTGGACAGTCACATTCAGATCCGCGGTCTGGTCGTTGTCCGGGTTTTCGTCCCCGGCCAGCACGACCTTGCCGTAAAGCACGGCCGGGCCCTCGGCCGCGGGGGTCCAGGGAATATCAAAAGTAAGGGTTTCATTGGGTTGGATCGCCGTGCCGGCAACAGTGCCAACCTCGACGTCATCCACGAACAGTTTGACCGAATAGGTCGTCTGCGGATTGGAGCCGCGGTTTTTCACGGAGATGGTGTAGTCGTATTCCTCACCATTGGTGGGAGTCGTGTTCCCCGTGATGGAGATCGCCGCAAGATCGTTGTCAGCCGGGGTGACCGGCGTGAAGGTATAGATCGTTCCTTCGGGAGGAACATCAGTTATGGCAGAATTCTCCGTATCAGTTGAAGCTGTGGGGGGAGTTCCGGGAGTCACACTGTAAAACCAGCCCGGGCCGCCGGGTACCATGTTGATCCCGATCGAGGCGGAGGGATAGTTCGGCGTTCCGGTGGCAGGACCATAGATAAATTCGATCTTGCCGCTTTCATACAATAGAACTTGATAATTGTACTGGTTCGTACCGCTGAAATTCCATTTAACATCGGTATACTGAACCGTGAAGATCCGGTTGGGAGCTGTTCCCTCCAGCACATACTGGGCATTACCGGAACTCAGGCTCGTATCGTCCCAGAGCGGGGCGATGACCGGGCACATGGTTGTGGATGCCAGTTGGTTGGAAAGGTTGCTGCCGGTCTGGGTCGCGCCCAGGTCGATCCACGAGTTCGAGGATATCTTGATCTCGGTGTAATCAAGATCCCCGTACGAAAAAGTGAAACCAAGCGGAATAGCCACGGATAGCGCGTCGTCTGACGATATCCCGGCGTCCGTCCCGGTGATTGTGGTGTAGGTCCCTGTCGTCGCACTGAAGGTGTAATACTCATCAATGGTGGCAAAGGACAAACAAACTGTGATTATCATCACAAGTAGCAATGATAGTCTTTTCATAGTCATCTCCTTTTCCCGTTTGTTTTTTGGGTTATTCCATTTTTTATTTGCTCGGATGATAAGAACCCTGGTCAGGATGCTCCATCCAGTTTATTCTAAGAAAGGATCTGCCGGTTTTTTTAGCCGGACCAAGCAAACACTCTATCGATGCATCATCGGACAAACCAATTTTTGACTTTTCTAACTCCCAAACGATTTTTGTCAAGTAAATAATTCCAAGTTGAGAGAAAGATTTTTTCCACCTTCCGCCTGCTGATTTTCAAGCCTCCGCAGCTATGCCTCGATATCCCATTCCACAGTAACTTCACGGATCACGTTCGGCACGCTTTTGAATTGAAGAAAAAATTCCTCAACCCCCCTGAAAACTGCCATCATCCCAATACACTCTATCCAATTTCCACCGCCGGCTCTGGCATCGGCGCGGGCTTGATATCAGAGGATTCAGATATCTTCGAACCTCTCCATGAGTATCCTGCCGCAATTTTCACAATAATTGATCTTATTGCGCAGCTGCAGTTCAATCCTGATCTGGGGCCGGATAACGAAACCGCAGCCTCCACAGGCACCGTTCACGGCGTAGGTGACAGCGCAGTTGTTCTTGTTCTTGAGCAGATTGGCATAATGGCGGACAACATTCTGGGGGAGGTTGCGAGCCAGTTCTGTTCTTTGCGCGCGCAGTTTTTCGATCTCGTCTTCCAAAGAAGCGATCTTTGTGCGCAGCTCGCCCTCACGCGCTTCCAAAGCCTGTTCCGCTATTTTCAGTTCAGCCGCGTCTTTGTCCACCTGTTTTTTGCATTCCGCCTCGGCATCCATGAGTTCGATCTCCTGATTCTCAAGCTCGGAGATCTTCTCCTTCAGGTAGGCGATCTCACTGTTCAGGGCCTTGTATTCCTTGTTGTTTTTGATTTCGGAAAGCTGGGTTTCATACTTTTTGATGTTGTCCTTGTATTGTTCGATATCGCTTTCCAGGGAACGCTGCTGTTTGGCTATTCCGTCACGTTCTCCCTCGCTGTTCTGCAGGTTTGCCCTGGCTTGGTCAACGTTTTCGATCAGTTCGTTCAGTTCCTGGGGAAGCTCTTCCTGCAATATTCTCAGGCTTCCGATCTGGTCGTCCAGTTTTTGCATTTTGGCCAGGGTGCGAAGTTGTTCCTCCATCTTTACTCCTTGAATAAAAGACTGATGTCCAATGCTTTGTAGGAATGGGTCAGGGCGCCGCTGGAAATGAAGTGTACTCCCGTTTTGGCGATCTTGCGAACGTTCTCCAGCGTCACCCCGCCGGAGACCTCAAGTTCCACTTTTTTGCCGTACAGCTTCACGCATTCCCTGATCTCGTCCAGCTCCATGTTGTCCAGCATGACACGGTCCACTTTGGCCCGCACGGCTTCAGCCAGTTCCGAGGCGTTGGTGACCTCGACCTCGATCTTGTGCGCGGTGTTGTGCTTTTTCACGCGTTTGACCGCCTCTTTGATACTGCCGCAGGCACGGATGTGGTTCTCCTTGAGCAGGATCATGTCGTAGAGCCCGAAGCGGTGGTTGAATCCGCCGCCGACCCGGACGGCGAATTTTTCCATGCCGCGCAGCAGCGGGGTGGTCTTGCGGGTGTCCAGAAGGCGGGCCTTGGTGCCCTTCAATTGGGAAACCATGGCATAGGTGAGGGTGGCGATGCCGCTCAGGCGCTGCAGAAAATTCAGGGCTGTGCGCTCCGCCTGCAGAATGCTGGCCGGATTTCCCTCGATGCGCAGGATCTCCTTGCCAGGGGCAACCTTGTCTCCGTCCTTGCAGTAGAGCGTGATCTTCAGGGATGGATCCACAGCGCGGAAAACATCACAGGCGATATCCATACCCGCCAGGATGCCGCCCTCTTTGGCGATCATGAAAGCCTGTTCAGGAACGGCTCCCACCTCCAGATACATGGTGCTGATATCCCCGCTGCCGATATCCTCTTCCAAAGCGAGCTGGATGATCTCCTGCCAGGTCATGCTGCCTCCAGATCAAAAAAAAAGCATCTGCCCGGGCGGACAAATGCTTGGTTGCAATTACGGTTCGTAAAACTTATCTTCTTGATTCGAAAACACATATATGTTTAATCCTTTTAGAAACCTCCGTTTCGCAGAACTATCCCATTTTGTCAAGGAAAATATGCCCCACTCTCCATTACTTGTTTCAGGGAGCCCAAACAACCTATTCCAGCCTAAATCAATTGACGGATTCCCCCGGCATCGCAAAATGGGACGTATGTATGCGATTGATCTTTTGAAAATTGTTCTGCTGCTGATTATCTCGGCTTTGCTTGCCTGCTGCGCGGGCAACAGGGGGAACGTGTTTCCCCTCGCGGAGGGCTATACCCTGGAGGGGCAGGTCTTTGCCCGCTGCAGATCACTTTTGGAGCTCGATCCCACCCTTGTCCGGCTGAACGTGATCGGCTTCAGCGGCACGGAAAACCTGCCCATCTACGCTCTGGATATCGGTTGGGAGGAAGCCCCGCGGGAAATACTGATCATCGGCCAGCACCATGGCGATGAGGTTTTGGGCGTGGAGATAGCCCTGGGTTGGGCGGAGGAACTGGCACGCGGCGCCGGAGCGGACGGAAAGATCGCCGCCATCCTGGATGAATACCGCTTCTTGATCATCCCCACGATCAATCCCGAGGGCTATCGCGTGGTTTCCGAAGGCCTCTACCAGCACAAACGCAAGAACAACCGCGATACGGATGGGAATGGCCGCCTGGACCTCCATTCCGACGGCGTGGACCTCAACCGCAACTACCCTGTCTTTTGGGACGAGGACCGCGTCCTTCCCCCCACGCATCAGAACTACAAGGGCGACGCCCCCGCTTCCGAGCCCGAGATAAGGGCCGTGCTGTCCCTGGCGCAAAAACAGGATTTCGAGCTGGCGATTTTTTATCACAGTTCGCCCACTGGATCCCTGGCCGAAAAGATCTTTCTCCCGGCCATGGATCCAAAAAGTGCCAAACAGCTCAAGCGCTACAACTCCCTGATCGATTTCACCCGGTTCTACGCAAGCAACCTGAAAAAGGACTACACCAAGGGCAAATACGAGCTTTCCACCATCCCCGGAACACGCATGGGCACCGCCAGGAACTACTTCTTCCACATCCAGGAAACCCAGGCCTTCCTCATCGAGACCGGCGGAGTAAACAAAGACGGCATCAGCGTCATCCATCCCCCCGCCAGGAAAAAGGACAGCATCGTTTCAAAGCACGTGAAAGCCCTGCGCAAGGTCTTTCACGCCACCCTGTCCGAATAGCGCCCCTCCCTTCTTCTGTTTCTTGAGCCAATTTCCGCGCTGTTGATTATCTTATCCCATTTCAATGAGTTACCTGTTCCGCCCTCCCGTGAGGGCCTTAGTCAAGTGTTAATCAAGCCTTAATCAAGCGTTAACAATTAAGACTTGATTAAGGCTTGATTAAGAAGAGATTAACGCTTTGGAAAGGGGGCGAACTGTCCTGAAAGGAGATTGACCAAATGCCTGACATCCGGTTTTGGGCTGATCAGGCAGCCTCCGCGGGAGGGCCAATCAAGGGGCTTTTGGGAACCGCCGGTATTATTTCGGCAGGCGCTCCCAGAGGCCTTCATGGACCTGCCAGGTATCGTTCCTGCGCAGGAGGGTGATGGCCCGCAGGCGGTTGCGCTCATCGGTTCCCACCATCTGGCGCCAGGCGGGCAAAACAAGGTAGTTGTCCAGGGCCACGGTGGGTTCCTCGAAGCCGAGCCAGAGGAAGTTTTCACCCAATTCACGCAG
Organism: uncultured Candidatus Cloacimonadota bacterium; assembly: GCA_964427765.1. GTDB lineage: Bacteria > Cloacimonadota > Cloacimonadia > Cloacimonadales > Cloacimonadaceae > Syntrophosphaera. The sequence goes on along the minus strand of CAYRVG010000033.1, from coordinate 9,431 downwards.
TTTCGCAACAAGGCGGACACTGTTTTCCTGGTCGTGGTTGCCGATGAGGATGATCCCCACCCCAGTGGTGTCCACTCCGGCGATCAGGCCTTCGATCTCCTCAGTTATGGGGTCCCAGCGGCGGGGAAAATCCGGGAGGGTGAATTCAAGGTCGGTTTTCTCCCTCTGGGAAAGGTTTAGGTATTTGAGCTGAAAGGCGGTCCTGCTGTTCGAGACGCGGTATCCGAGGTTCAGGTAATATTCCCCGCGGGGCACCCGGATGGAGTAAATGCCGGTTTGGGCTTCCTTAAAACTTTGGTCCAGCCAGTAAAATACCCCGTCCTGAAAGCGGCAGAGCACCACGGAGGCGCCGATGCCGGATACCGGGACACCAGAAGAGTCACTGGCCAGAACCTTCAATTCAGAAAAGGCCGCGGAATCCTCTGCATCCGCTTCCGGAGCGCATTCATCCAGATCGTAATACCCCCATTCGTCGGCGGCATGGGCAACATATATCCGCTCCGGCTGGCGGCTGAAGACCGCCGGGACGCGGTTTGCCCGGGCGAGGCTGACGGCCAGGGTGCGGTATTGATAGGAATTGAGATGTTTGCGCCCGACGGCGATATCCAGGGGGATCAATCCTGTCAGGGCTTTTTCCGCGTCCTGTTTATAGCGCTTCTTCAGCCAGCGAGTGGCTTTTTCCAGTTTTTCAAGGTTCGTTTCACCGCTGAAAAAGAAATTTTTGGGATATAGTTGGGGAATACCATCCCTGTATTCCACCGGTTGGGGTAATTCCTCGTAAAACACGGCGGGATCAATCAGCGCGGAGAGCTCATCGGGGGAATATGAGCTCCAGTCGTGATCGCGGTAAAAATCGTACAGTGCCTCAATTTGAGAGGCATTTGCCTGCCAGAGGAACTTGGGATCCAGATATTGGGGATCCTCCGAGGTCACGAAGCGCAGGAAATCCTCATCCGGCGAGGGATGGCGCCGCAGGAATTCCTCCAGCGCGGGCAGGTTGCCCCGGCAGGCGGAGGCGAGGGTGCCCAAAAGGGTGTCCGCCGCGGCATTCCGGCGCTCCCGGAACATCTCATCCCTTTCCTGCCAAAGCGCTTTGGCTTCAGCCACCGCGTCCTTCCATTCCCGCGGGGCCTGCTGGTGTTCAAACTCGTTCGCCGGGTATTCGAGCATGGCGTTTTGATCCGGCAGGGGGCCTTCCTTCAGGACGAGCGTGTATTCCAGCGTGGTTTGATCACCCGAAGGGACAAGCTGCAGCGCGTTCAGATCATCCTTGCTGGCGGAAATATAGAAGGCGCCGCGCCCCACGCTGATCTCAAAAACTCCCTCGGCGTCGGTCTCCACGGCAACCAGGGAGCGCAGCGAGTTCCAGTTGTAGACCAGAAAGCGCAGTTCGGCATTGGGAACAGGTTTTCCCCGGGCGTCAACGGCTTTGAGTTTCAGGTTTCTGGTGTGTTCGCCCGCGTAATTGGGAGTGGAATTGATCACGCATTCATATTTTCCCTGGTGGAGAACCTCGTCATTTTCGGAAGGCAGGGAGCCGCTGGCCAGGATGAGCACGGTTTTGTCGATCAGACCGGAAAACCAGGTCTGGTCAGGATAGTAGGCGGAATCCATATCCCCGGTGTAGTGCCAGGCCCCATCCAGCCAGACCTCGGCCCAGGCGTGGTTGTTGTCCTGATGCGGCCACCAGGGTACGCTGGCCGCCCGGGCTGGCAATCCGACCGTCCGGGCCGCCGCGACGAAGAGGATCTGCATCTCCTCGCAGCGGCCCAGAAAGCTTTTTTGGGTGATGTCCAAAGGCGATTGGTCGCGCCCGGAGGTGGGGGTGAATTTCAGGCGCGACACGCACCAGTGGGAAACGGCGCGGTAGAGTTCAAGTTCATTTTCCGAGGTTTGCAGGATCTCCCGCAGGCCGTCATCCAGCAACGCGGCGCGATAGGCCTCGACGCGTTCGTCGGAGATGGTCTGGTCTGCCACGTAGGATAGGAAGAATTCGGCAGTGTGTTCAGTGCCATAGCTTTCGAGGTAAAGGCAGATCTGGCGGTAATTGCTGAGGATATCCGCGGGATCCGCCTGGCAGAGGTTGGCATCGCTTTCATAGGCAAGCAGATAGGCCATGAGAACGTCGTCCTGGTCACGCAGGAGTTTCCTGTATCCCCTTTTTTGTGATTTATCCAGTTTTTTGAGATTGTCTTTTGCCTTGTCCATCAGGGTCTCGTAGAGTTCCGGATCGCCCCCGGAAGTGAAGGCAGGGGGCAGTTCGGCAAACAGGAACTGTCCGCAAACAAGCAGGGTAAACAACAGGATGATGCAATTTCTCATACAAAACCTCTTCAGACAGGCAACTTCTGCCTGCTGTCATCAAATATATGGGATCTTCTGAAATTCAGGGCCGGCAATTTCAGTTGGCCAGCTTGAGCATCTTTCCCCGCAGGGTGGAATCGCCTGAGCGCAGGCGCCAGAAGTAGATCCCCGGGGCCGTTTTCCTTCCCGAGGAATCACGCCCGTCCCAAAGCAGATCGTGTTCCCCCCTGGGCAGCGTGTCTGCTCTCAGGGAACGGACATTCTGGCCACGGAGGTTGAATATATCCACCGCCAATTCCGCTTCGCGATCCAGTTTGACATGCAGGGAAGTGCTTTCCACAAAAGGATTCGGGTGGTTGTAAACATCCGGGGAAAGCGGCGGGGCCTGCTCATCCGAGACCTCCACGGGGTCGGTGTCGGAAAGTATTTCCAGGATCAGGGTGAGCATATCCTGCGGCGTGTGCGTATCCTCCTGGACGGCGGAGAGCGCGAAGGCCGAGGCGATGGTCACGTAATTGCCGTCAGAATTGTGCACGGCCAGGGAATAATCGTCGTTGGGGGTGTTGTTCGTGAAAAACACTGAAGCCGCGGTGGGCAGGCAGGGCAGTGGCACATAGGTTTGGGGGTCCGTCTGGTCGTAAAGCCAGGCGTAGTGTTGATCCCCGTAATTGCTCTCCAGGCCCTCGATGGTGATGACGATATCCAACGGGGCGTGGGTGCCGAACTTGTGCCAGAAAAAATCCGCGGGGTTCCAGGCCACGTCGCCCTCCAGGTATATCCGGCCCCCTCCGTTCAGATATGAATCCAGAAGCGTGTAATCCAGGGAATCCGGATCGAGGATATAGGCCGTGTCCCCCCATCCGAAGAGGCAGAAGATCGCCTCGAACTGGTGGATGTAATCGTAATCAGGAATGAGTTTGTCCGTGTAGATGACGTTGTATTGGCCGCTGGAATTGAGGGCGTTCACGACCGGCAACCCGTAGTCGTGCAGGGGCTCATAGACGAGGATCTCGCCCAATGGGGCTTCCTGCGAGGGGGTGTGACCCACGGCCGGATCTCCGTAAAGCAGGTTGGTGTAAACATTCTGGAGTTCGGGATAGATGATGCCCCCGGCGTCCACGGGGTCGCCAAAGAGGTAATACTGGGTGTGGGTGAGGCCCGCGTGTGCATGGGCCGCGCCGACGGACATCTGGTTGCGGGTGATGTTTTCCAGCCAGTGCAGGTTGTAGGAACTGAGCCCTCCCCAGCCGGGGGTTTCCCAGCCGATCTTGTACCAGCCGGTGCGGGTGGAGGCACTTACGTTCACGGCCTTTTTCTGCAGCGCGTATTCCGCCAGGCAGGGCTGGTTGTAATCGATGTATCCGTTGTAGCAGGAAGCGGCGAAGAGGATCAGTCCATCATCGTTGGCAAGGTTGTCAAAACTCTCGCGGTTGACCATTCCGACCCAATTCATCTCCCAGCCGTCGGGAAGGTTGTTACCGTTGTCGTCGTTCATCCAGACCTTGCGTGATGAGGAGCCGGCCGAGCCATGCGCGCTCCAGTTCAGGATGCCGTAACTGTTTGTATTGAGCAGGTTTTTCAATTGGTTGTAATCGAGGGCATGGTCGCTGGGATAGGAGGGCACCACACCGAGCTGTTCATACATTGTGGTGCACTGCCATTCTTCCAGGACGGTGTTTCTGGCATATTCCATGAAGGTGGCCCCGTCCGTCTGGAGATATATTGTTTCCGGCTCGCCCTGGTAGTTCAGATAGGCCGCGGGGAGCAGGGCGTGCTGCTTCCAGGGCGCGGAAGTCTGCTCATATGAGACCGTGCGGCTGGCGATCTGGGAGGCGATGGTGGCGCTGTTTGTGGATATCCGCCCCACAAAGACCTCCGGCGTGAAATCACAGAGGAAATCCTGCAAACCGTCACCGGGGGAATATTCTCCCACCCGGCCATCACCATCCGTATCCGCCACGCTGCTCAGATCCCCATAGAAAAAGTCCGAGGCCACGGTTTCCCAGCCATCCGGCTCCGGGGTGAGATACATCACGGGCACGGTGTCGTGATCCCCCACCAGAAGAAGGTAAGTGAAGGGATGAGCGTTATATTCGCCGATCAGGTAATTACGCAGTTTTTCGCCATCTGAATTGCCGGGGCTTGAGGTGAGGATCGTGGAAATATCGGCAAAGGCTGTGATCATTCCCTGTCCCTGGCGGTAAGTTTCCAGCGGGGATATGGCGGAATAGAGCTCCGGCGTGGAGACGATCAGATAGTCATAGTTCTTTGCCTGGGATTCCGTGTAGTGTTTTCCCAGATCCCCGGGATTGGCAAAAAAGTCATTGATGGAAAAAGACGGCGATCCTGCCAGGGAGGAGAGAACTGGTGGGATCCTGGTTCCCGCGGAGGCGGAACCATCATTCCAGGAGAGGTTCAAATGCAGCTGCCGGTAAACCTGCCAACTTTCGGCTGAATAGATCGCCGGCAGAACGCGGAAACTGGCATAGGCAATATCTCCCCAGTGCTTGATGCCCAGATATTGGACCTGCTGTGAGCTGACATCTGCTTTCTGGCCCGGAAGGCTGATCTCGCCATTGCTGAAAGGGGGATTGGTCACCGGAGCCGGGGCGTCCAGAATCTGCAAAGAGGAGAACTGGTGGCTGTATTGCAGGTTTTGCGCGTCCGGGGGGAGGATAATGTTGACGGTTTTGACGGGCAGCTGCGGATGGCCCGGCGCGGTGAGGCTTCCCCAACCTTCGGGAAGTTCATCCGAAGATGGGTCAAAGCCCATAAGGTCAAGGCTGATCGTAAGTTCGGCTGCCAATAGAAACAGGGGCAGGCAGAGGAGTGTTAGAACCATTGAAAGTTTATTCATGAGTGATCTCCTGGGTGGATTTCTGTTTGCGGCGCTGGGGCTTGCGCGGTTTCTTTTTTTCCGAGATGGCGCGGCGGAAGCGCTTTTTCTTGTCCTTGCTCATCTTTTCCGTGGCATACTGGATGATCAGGCGGGGAGCTGTATCCTTGTTCTCAAACAGGAAATCCTCCACCTCCTGAGGTGACGATTTCCAAAGCTCGCGCAGCAGCCAGCCAACGCCCTGCTGAACGGGGCGCTCGGGATCGCGCATCAGGGGGCGCACAAATTCCAGCAGTTCAATCGCCGGGAGCCGCTTTCTCTGCCAGAGCATGGTGACCGCGGCCACGCGCCGGGTCCATTTACTTTCTGAAGTAAGCCAGTTCCTGAAGTCCTCCATACCGGCAATGCCAAGCTCCAGGAAAACGGGGGTTATCTTGGTGGCGATGAGGTCTGAATGGGCCCAGTTGTCCACGAATCCGTCCAGACAGCTTTTCATCTCGTCATACACTATGCGTTCAAAGCGGGGCCGGTGTTTTTTGAGCAGCAGGATGGCCAGGGAGCCGAATTCATATTTACCCGTGGCAAAGAAATGGCGGGCAAGCCTGGCCAGTTCGGGCACACTGGGCTCGAACCGGGCGAAGACCTCGTCGCGAAGTTCCTTGAGCTGGGGTTCCTCGAGTCCGAAGGCGTCGTAGCCATCCGTGAAATAGCGGGCGTATTTGCCGACGTTGGCGGGGTTTTCATGATCGAAAAAGTACTTTTCGCAAAAACTGAATATCTCCAGTTGCCTGGGATTCATCTGTGTGGCGGCGGTGAGGGTGGTCATATTGTTTTCCTTAACCTGCTGGCCTTTAAAGCCTTTTTCCACCAGGCTGGAAATTATTTCTTTCCTCGGTTTGTCATCTTTCATCTTCTTCATTTCCGTTGGGATCCTTATCAAATGTATAGCCCTTGCCCCTGCCGGTCACCAGAACGTGCCAGCGGTTGAACATCTGCCGCATCCTCCAAAGCATGGATTTCGTGGGGTTCAGCTGTGCCAGCATTCTGTCCAGCCAGATCTCCCAGTTCGTGGTCTCGTGGCTGCGGAAGAAACCCGTGTCCCGCATAACCTCAAGCATATAGGCTTTGATCTTGTCAAGTTCATTTCCCCGGACGGACCTGATTTGTTTGGGGGGAGGGCCGTCCAAAAGAAGCCGGCGCAACTCCCAGAGGGCCACGGTGACCGCCTGGGCCAGATTGAGAGAGGGAAAATCCGGATTGGCCGAAATGTGGCAGCGCAGGGGGCAAAGGTCCGCCTCCTCATCCGTGAGGCCCCAGGTTTCGCGCCCGAAGACGAGCCCGATCTCCAGATCAGGGATCTTCGCGCAGTATTCAGCCATGCGCGGGGGATCAAGATCCACAGGTTTGTTTTTGCCCACCCGGCGGGAAAAGGCGATGACGCGATCCAGATCGGACACCGCGCTGGAAAGCGAATCATAGGTTTCGGCCTTTTCCAGGAGATGTTCGGAGTGCATTGCCAGGTAAAAATCGTTCTTGCGGGGCACGCTGCCCACGATCCTCAAATCCGTGAATTCAAAATTGTGCATGATGCGGGCCACGGCGCCGACATTCCCCTCATAGATGGGCTCCACAAGGATTACGTGGATCATGAGTTCTTAAAGAGCTTCACCAGCCGGTTACCCATTTGGGCAAGTTCGGGATTGGAATCAGACCTCCATTCCTGGGCGGTGCGCTGCGAGACCTTGATAAATTCCTGGGCTTTGTTGCGCATATTGCGCTGGGAAAAGATGCTGGCAAGTTTTTTGAGGGTCTGCAAGATGATGCGGGCCCGGTTTTCGTCGCCGTCGATCAGCCAGCGCCGGATATTGGCGTAAGTCTGGATGGGACGCTGCCTTCCCACCTGGGTGAGGATATGGCTGATCTTCTTTTGCACCTCCTCGCTTTCGTCGTCCAGCAGCTTGCCAATGAAACTGAGCACATACTGGGGATTTTGGGAGGCGATGTTTTCCATGCCGTGGATGGACATGGCGCGCTTTTTCTCGTTGTCCGATTCCGCCCAATGGGGCATGCTTTCCTTCATCACTTCCGGGTGCTTTTTCCACATGTCGAAGCAGATCGTCTCACTTTCCCAAGGAACGGATTCAAAGGTCTTTTCCAGGGTTTTCACGATTATCTCAGGATTATCCTGATGTTTGTGATAAAAATAGAAAAGTGCCGTGGCCCGGATGCCATACAGAAAATCATCCAGCATCTCCGAACAGATACTGTCCAGATTGCCCTTGCCCTCATACAGCGCCAGGCGTTTGCCCAGTTCCTCACGGACGAAGTAATTTGCGGTGTTGCCCAGTTCGAATATCTGTTTGGCTGCCAGGTCATCCTTGCCCTTGTCCAGGTTTTTGAAAATCTTGTCCACATGAGCGTCCATGATTTTATAATCGTCCAGATTCAGACGTCCCATTTCCTTGATCATAATTAAATGCTCCAAAATCTCGGTGTTGAGATGTAAGTGTATTTTTTTGCGGTATTACCCTTTTTTTGAGCAAAAAACCTCTGTTCCGGAAGTGGAATTTGGGATTTTGCCTTCATTTGGTTAGTTTATGAATTCCTTAAACTGGTGTGGCTTTTTTCTGTCAAGTTATTTGTTGGCGGGGGATTCAAAAATGTCCTGCGCCCGTACGTCCCGGCTGGTGATGAAATGCAGTTTGGCAACCTCGGCCAGTCTGTCCCAGCCATATTTATCGGCAAAGGCCTTGGCCGGCTTGAGGACGTTCTTCCCACTGCCCAGGGGAAATTTCATCTTGTAATGGCGGTCCAGGGACGCGCGGCTCTGGATGAACTGGTAGCGGGCAATGATCGAGGCCGCGGCCACGGCGGGATCGGATTCAGCCTTCGGACGTTCCTCAATTGGGATGCCTACCTCGCGGCCCTTGAGGAATTGGGCAACCTTTTTCTGCCGGCTGAACTGGTCCGCCAGGACGCCCTGGACCTTGGGCACTTTTTCCAGCAGCTGCAGGATCGCGGTGCCGTGCTGCCAGGCCAGAAGGTCGTTGAGGTTCTGTTTGCGGGTCTGCATGTCCGCGATTATCTCATTGTATTTAATGGGCTTGATCACGATGCAGGCGATGCGGTCATTGTATTTCTCATAGAGTTTATGGGCGATCGTTCTGATCTGTGTATCCCGCAACCGCTTGCTGTCCAGCACCCCCATCCCGGCCAGATCTGACTCAAATTCCCTGTCCATCGCGAAAGCCGCGACAACCAGAGAGCCGAAATAATCCCCCTTGCCGCATTCGTCCGAGCCGATCCAGCGTTCCCAGGTGTGGAAATCCCCGACGGGAGCTTCACTTTTGCGGCAGATCTCTTCCAATTCAGCCTTGAGGGCGCTTTCCGCCGGGGCGCTGATGACCTGGCTCAGCCCCTTTTTCAGCGAAAAATATATGTTCAGGGTGGCCAGGTGTCCCTCTTTTTCCAGCCGCAGCTGCACTCCGTAGGCAATCTCGCGCTGGCTGGAAACATTTATCCCCCGTTTGGCCAATTCAGGATGCAGGGCGGCAAGGTATTCCGCGATCTGTTTGTTCATGTGATTTCCCATTTTTAGGCAGTTTTGGGGGATTTGCAGTTTTGTCAATCTGAAATTGGAAAAAAATATTTGTTCTTGACAAAAATCAGCTTATCTTAGTTTTAGCACTCAGTCGATAAGACTGCTAATCTTGCAATTGAATAACATAACATGGAGGTAATAAAAAATGGCAAAACAAATGCTTTTTGCGCATGATGCCCGTACCGAACTCAAAGAGGGCGTCGACAAGCTTGCCAACGCCGTGAAGGTTACCCTTGGCCCCCGCGGCAGAAACGTGGTATTGGACAAGAAATTTGGTTCTCCCACGATCACCAATGATGGTGTGACCATAGCCAAGGAAATTGAACTCGAAGACGAATTCGAGAACATGGGCGCGCAGCTCTGCAAGGAAGTTGCGGAAAAGACCCACGACATTGCCGGAGACGGCACCACAACGGCAACCCTGCTTGCCCAGGCCATCATTGAAGAGGGCTTGAAGCACGTGACAGCCGGTGTGAATCCAATGTATCTGAGACGCGGACTGGAAAAGGCCTCCAAGGTCGTCGTGGACAAGATCCACGAATATTCCAAGAGCATCAAAAGCAGCGAGGAGATCGCCCAGATCGCGGCCATTTCGGCCAATAACGATCCCGAGATCGGCAAATTGATCGCCGAGGCCATGGATTCCGTGGGCCGGGAAGGAATCATCAACATCGAGGAAGCCAAATCCAT